>JAOAHS010000023.1 GCA_026415135.1 Calditerrivibrio sp.
TAGAACTTCATTTAAATGGGGCATACCTGTACCTGGTGATCCTAAACACATAATATATGTATGGATAGATGCCCTATCAAACTACATATCAGCATTGGGTTATCCCAATGTAGAAGATCTTTTTGGAAAATACTGGCCTGCAAACTATCATATTGTGGGCAAGGATATCCTAAGATTCCACACCGTCTACTGGCCAACTATGCTTATGAGTATCGGTATACCTTTGCCAAAATCTGTTTTTGCCCATGGTTGGTGGACAGTGGAAGGTCAAAAAATGTCCAAATCCTTAGGTAACGCTATTGATCCTAATTGGTTGGTGGAGAAATTCGGTGTAGATCAGATAAGGTATTTTCTGATGAGGGAAGTGCCTTTCGGATTAGATGGGGATTTTTCTTTTAAGGCACTGATACATAGAGTAAATAGTGACCTATCAAATGATCTCGGTAACCTATTAAATAGAACATTGGGAATGCTGGGTAGATATTTCGATGGTGTAGTCCAACCCTACACCGTATCAGATGAAGCAGATGATAAAATTGCCGATCAGATTATAAATACATTCAAAGAAATAGACAAAAACTTAAACGAACTTGCCTTTAATAAAGCCCTTATCGTTATATGGGATCTCATAGGAGCCCTGAATAAATATATTGACACCATGGCACCCTGGTCCCTTGCCAAAGACCCCAATAAAAAGGATAGATTGGGATCGGTTTTGTACACTGTACTCGATGGTATTAGAGCACTTTCTCTAATGCTGTATCCTTTTATGCCCAGCACAGCCTTAGAAATTAGAAGACAACTCAATACCAAAAGAGAGATCTATAAATCTACATTTGATGATCTATTAAAAGTAAGAGTCTTAGAGCATGGACAAAAGATCGGTGAAATTAAACAGCTTTTCCCAAGAATCGAAGAAGAAAAACTCCAGTTTGAAATAAAGAAAGAAACAGAAGAAACAAAACAAAGTGAAATGATCGATTACGACTATTTTTCAAAAATGCAGCTAAAAGCTGCTAAAATAATTGCAGCAGAAAAAGTTGAAAAATCAGAAAAATTACTAAAACTCAAAGTAGATCTTGGAAATGAACAAAAACAGATCATAGCAGGTATTGCTAAAAGCTATGCTCCAGAAGAACTTTTAGGTAAGACAGTGGTAATTGTATCAAACTTAAAACCAGCAAAACTAATGGGTCTAACATCAGAAGGTATGGTATTAGCAGCTTTTGATGGAGAGAAACACCATGTTGTAGAACTTCCAGATAATGTCCCAGCTGGGAGCATTGTAAAGTGATAATAGAAAAAAAAGATAGTTTTGAGTACAAAAGATTGATGGAGGAAATACAATTAATAAAAAAGTATAACCTATTTTTCACAGATACCCACGCCCATATCCATTTCAAAGAATACGAAGATATACATCTGTATCTCAAAAATTCAGAGCTACATGGTGTAAAAAGAGTTGTAACAATCGGAATCGATCTTGAAGACTCTTTACTAGCCAAAGAGGTCTCCACCAAACATGAACATATATATTTCACATTAGGTTTCCATCCCCACGATGCAAAAAAATTTTCTAAAGATGTGTTGATAGAGTATCAACAGCATATAAACGATAAAAAAATGCTCGCCATAGGGGAGATCGGATTAGATTTTTACAGGAATCTTTCAGATCAGGATACACAGATAAAAGTTTTTGAATATATGTTAGAATTTGCAAGGATAAACAATAAACCCATAATTATCCATAATAGAGATGCTTCAGAAAAGGTCATGGATATTATATCAAATACACAAAAGCCCAATGAAAAAATTGGAATAATCCATTGCTTTAATGGAGATAAGCTTTTCTTGAAATGGGCACTTGATTTCGGATTTTATATATCCTATGCTGGACCTATAACATTTAAAAAAGAAGATAACCTCAGGGAAACTATTACTTATGTTCCCATCGATAGACTCTTTGTAGAAACAGATTGCCCTTATCTTACCCCACTGCCATTCAGAGGGGAAATGAATGAACCTGCCTATGTTGTTTTTAACGCCTACACAATTGCTTTTTTAAAAAAGATTCCCCTTCTTAAAACTGCTGAAATACTCGAACAAAACTTCAATAACCTTTTTAGGACCTGAGATGTTTAGGATATTGCTGGTTGAAGATGATAAGTTTAGTGCATCAGGTTTGATAGATCTTCTCAAAAATGAAGGGTATAAGGTGGATCATGCTCTAAATGGTAAAACAGCAATAGAGCTATTAAAGGAAAACAGCTATCATCTTATAATAACAGATATAATGATGCCAGAACTTGATGGCATAAGATTCCTCCACAGGATAAGATCGATAGATATAGAAACACCTGTAATAGTAATCACCGCTTACGATACCACAGAAAACATCATGACTGTCTACGAATTAGGCGCCATAGAGATATTAGAAAAACCGTTTGATATAGACACATTTTTAGA
>JAOAHS010000024.1 GCA_026415135.1 Calditerrivibrio sp.
ACCATGAAATATGATCCTGAAGCCGTCTTATAATCTTTTTCAAAAGGCATAACCTCAAGTAATGGTCTGACAGAGTTACCATAGTCCCTCGAATACCCAGTCACCAAACAATCTGCTTCACCATTTAATACCATCATTGCACCAAAATAGTTGGTTACCTTTGTAAGCAAACGATAAGCTTCCACCTCAGTAACACCTTTTCTTTGCCTTAGTTTAAAAAGATCTTTAGCATATTTATCCAATAGATCAGATTTTTCTGGATTTATAATCTCAATACCTTCCAGATTTATATTTAACCTATCAGCCATCTCTGTGATCTTGACTTCATTACCCAACAAAATAGGTTTACCAAAACCTTCATCCAAGACCTTAACAGCAGCTCTAATAATCTTTTCATACTCACCTTCTGGGAACACAATCTTTTTTGGAGTAAATCTAGCCCTCTGAATGATCTGCCTTGTAAACTCTCTGGCAACAGAGAGCCTTGCCTCCAACTGATCTTTATACTTATCCCAATCTGTGATAACAACCCTTGCTACGCCACTTTCTATAGCAGCTTTTGCTACTGCTGGTGCTACGGTGGTAAGTGCTCTTGGATCAAAGGGTTTGGGTATCAAATAGTCCCTTCCGAATTCCAATTTTTTTACACCATAGGCTCTACATACAGATTCAGGAACATCTTGTTTGGCAAGCTCTGCTAAAGCATAAACAGCAGCCATCTTCATCTCTTCTGTTATCTGCCTTGCTCTAACATCCAGTGCACCTCTAAAAATAAATGGGAAACCAAGAACATTATTTACCTGATTTGGGTAATCTGATCTACCGGTAGCAACTATAGCATCACCTCTCACCTCATAGACCTCCTCAGGTGTAATCTCCGGATCAGGGTTTGCCATAGCCATTATGATAGGATCCCTAGCCATCGATTTGACCATATTTTTTGTGACAGCTCCTTTAACGGATAATCCCAAAAACACATCAGCGCCATCCATGGCTTCTTCAAGGGTCCTTTTATCAGTCTCCGCTGCAAAAAATTCTTTGTATTTGTTCATCCCCTCTACCCTACCTTTATAAATTACCCCTTTTGTATCACATAGTATGATGTTTTCTTTCTTTACTCCGGCTCTTATAATCAGATGTCCAGTGGCAATAGCGGATGCACCTGCACCGTTTATAACAACTTTTATTTGATCGATCTTTTTATGTACTAATTCTAAGGCGTTAATCAAAGCCGCTGTTGCAATAATTGCAGTTCCGTGCTGGTCATCATGAAACACAGGTATATTTAGCCTCTTTTTTAACTCCTCTTCTATATAAAAACAATCAGGTGCCTTAATATCTTCAAGATTTATCCCTCCAAAAGTTGGTTCCAACAGTTCACATGCTTTTATGATATCATCGGGATTTTTAGAGTTTAACTCGATATCAAAAACATCCACATCAGCAAATCTTTTAAAAAGAACACCTTTACCCTCCATTACTGGTTTACCAGCAAGGGCACCAATATCACCCAAACCCAAAACAGCAGTTCCATTTGAAACTACGGCTACGAGATTACCTTTAGCAGTGTACTCGTATGCCAGATCTGGATTTTGCTCTATTTCTAAGCATGGATATGCTACTCCTGGTGAATAAGCCAAAGAAAGATCCCTCTGGGTAAGAGTAGGCTTAGTTGGAACCACCTCTATTTTCCCTTTTCTACCAGTAGAATGATACAATAAAGCTTCTTCCTTAGTAAGCTTTTTTACACCCATATTCAAACCTCCATTTTTGTAGTATAATCTATTATATAGGGATATTATATTAAAGTTAACAAAATGTAAAGGAAAAAATCTTTGCTGATTAAAAAAATTTTAAAGAGAGATTCTTATGAATGAAGCTGAAAGTATTATAGAAAAAATCGATATAACTTATCTTAAACCAGACTTTACAAAAGATAAGGTTGCACTTTACGAAGATCTTTTTAGGAAATATAATTTTGCATCATTATGTATTCCTATAAATTATTTGTTTGATGTAAAAGCAAAACTTGAAAATAAAAATAAGAAACTATGCACTGTAATAGGTTTTCCTTTTGGTTACGAATGTATCGAAACAAAGAAAAAACAAATAATTGATGCTCTTGATCAAGGGGTAGATGAACTTGATATTGTTTTCAATATAGCTAAATTTTTAGATAATGATTATTTGTATATTAAAAATGAACTTGAATCGTTATTAAGTTTAACTAAAGATAAAACAACAAAGATAATAGTCGAAACTTACTATATAAGAGATATTAAATTGTTAAAAGCTGTAGAGTTAATCGCAGAAGCAAATGCAGATTTCGTAAAGACTTCAACAGGGTTCGCTCCAGAAGGAGCAAGGATAGAAGATATAGTATTGATTAAAAAAAATTTTGATGGTATAATTAAAATAAAAGCATCAGGAGGTATCAAAACATACGAAATGGCTAAAAGGTTTATAGAAGCTGGTGCTGACAGATTAGGCATGAGTGATGTTTCGGATATAATATCCAGGGTATGAATGAATTTGATAAGCTCTTAAAGAACTTCAAAAGCTATTTAAAATATGATCTTTCGTTATCAGAAAATTCTATTATAGCCTACCTTAAAGATGCAGAAAATTTTTTATCATATAAAGGCACCTATAAAGTAAGTAATGATGACATAATCTCTTTCATGACTTTTCTTAGAAGATCTGGATTATCAATAGAATCGATACTTAGAAAAATGTCCGGCCTATCAACTTTTTTTGACTTTTTAATCACAGAAAAGCTATTTGATAAAAACCCTGTTGAAAATATCAATAAGCCTAAAAAATGGGAAAAGCTACCTCACTTTCTTAATTTTGAAGAAGTAGAAGCCCTGTTAAATGCACCTGACAAAAGTTCTCCAATAGGATTTAGGGATTGCATGATATTAAAGACATTCTATTCTACCGGAGCTAGGGTTAGTGAACTTGTTAATATAAAGATATCTGATATAGACTTAAGAAGAGGTATTGTGTCTATTGTGGGAAAAGGATCTAAGCAAAGATTTTTACCCATTTATGAGTCCCTTCAAGAGGAGTTAAAATGCTATTTAGAAGTTAGACTTCAGTATTTTGTAAAAAATAGTGATAACGGCTACCTTTTTCTAAACAAAAACGGAACAAAATTGACAAGGGTTTTTTGTTGGATGCTTATAAAAAAGTATTGTCAAAAAGCTGGAATATCCAAAGATATATCCCCTCATACCCTAAGACACTCTTTTGCAACTCATCTTTTAACCAATGGGGCAGATTTAAGAACTATCCAACTTTTACTTGGACATTCAGATATTTCCACAACTGAAATATACACACACATAACAGACAACAAAGCAAGAAATATCTTAGAACAGTTTCATCCAAGATTTAAAAAAAGATTATGAAGATAGTGATAACCCATCATAATCCAGATTTTGACGCCTTTGCCAGTGCTTATGCAGCCCTTAAATACCACAACTGCGATAAAATATTCATCAGTAATACAGTAGAAAGCAATTTGGCAAAGTACTTGGAAGATTTAGATTTTGGGATACCATATGCAAGGGTATCAGAAAAAAACATACTTGATTTCTCAGAAGATATCGAATTATTAGTGATTACCGATTGCAAAATGAGAAGTAGATTGAAGTATCTTGCAAATCTTATTGATAAATCAAAAAAAGTTATAATATATGATCACCACCATACTGATAACATCGATATTACGGCTAATGAGTTGAACTTAGAAAAGATTGGTGCAACAACTTCTATAATTATTAGGAAGCTAAAAGATGCTAAAATTCCATTTACAAAGGATGAAGCTACACTGCTAATGATGGGGATCTATGAGGATACCGGATTTTTAACATTTAACACAACCACTCCAATGGATCTTATATGTGCTGCATACCTGCTCGAAAGAGGCGCAAATCTAAATTTTGTATCAGAATATGTAAAAAGAGAACTTAGTAAAGAACAGGTACTAATACTCAACGAACTTATAATTAACACTACAATATTGATGATTGATAAACTTTTTATTGGGATCACCTATGCTAATACCGATGAGTTTATGGGTGATATAGCTTTTCTAACTCATAAATTAATGGAGATGGAAAACTTTGATGCTCTTTTTGTTTTAGTAAGGGCAGGTGATAGAATTGTATTGGTTGGAAGAAGTAGAGCTGATAAGGTTGATGTCTCAAGAATTTTATACTATTTTGGTGGTGGAGGTCATCCTACTGCAGGTAGTGCCATTATAAAAGATATAACCCTTAATGAAGCCATACCTAAACTAAAAAATCTATTAAACGAACAGATTAACCCAATAAAGTTTGCCAAAGATCTTATGACTTCACCAGTAAAGTATGTTCACACTGGTCAAAAGATGTCTGATGCTTTAGAACTTTTTATGAAATACAATCTCAATATAATGCCTGTGGTTAAAGATAACAAAACATTAGGGTTAATTTTACGAAGAGATATACTCCATGCCATAAAACATGAACTACATGAAGAACCTGTTGACTCAGTGATGCAGATTGAGTTTGAAGTAGCTTCTCCCAATACATCAGTGGAAGAGATAAAGGATATCATGTTATTGAAAAACCAAAAGATGGTGCCGATTGAAGAAAACGGTAAATTGGTGGGGGTTGTGACCCGAACAGATTTATTGAGATTGATGAAAGAAGAGATGATAAAGATGCCCCGTTTTGTTAATGAAAAAGCTGAAATTGCAGGTTTTTTTAAAACCAGAAATGTAAGTGAGCTTTTAAAAGATAGGCTACCAGAGGTATACTTCAATATTTTAAATGAGATAGGGATCATCGCAGACGAGTTAGGTTTAAATGCCTATGTTGTGGGAGGGTTCGTAAGGGATCTACTTATGAAAAATGAAAATTTCGATATAGATATCGTAGTGGAAATAAATGCCATACACCTTGCTAAGGAGTTTGCCAAAAAGAAAAATGGTAGAGTCTCTGTTCATGAAAAATTCAAAACTGCTGTTGTTATTCTACCCGACAAAATACGAATAGATTTTGCAACCGCAAGAACCGAATATTATAACATGCCAGCTTCTGCACCGGAAATAGAGATATCTTCAATTAAAAATGATCTGTTTAGAAGGGATTTTACCATAAATGCTATGGCAATAAAGATAAATCATAAATCTTTTGGTACACTTCTTGATTTTTATGGTGGACAAAGGGATATTATCGATAAAAAGATACGAGTACTTCACAATTTGAGCTTTATCGACGATCCTTCAAGGGGATTAAGGGCGATAAGATTTGCCGTCAGATATGGTTTTGAGATAGGTCCCCACACTAATAAACTTTTAAAACATGCTGTTCATTTGAAACTTTTTGATAAAATAATTGGTAGCAGATTCTTCCTAGAAACTAAATATATCCTTAGTGAAGACAACTACTTAGACGGTGTGAAAATGTTGAATAATTATGGAATTATGAAATTTTATATAGAAAAATTTAAGTTAGATGACTTAAAGATACAAACCTTTGAAAACTTTGAAAAATACTATATTTGGTATTCTGTTCAATGCCAAAAATCTATAGAGCCCTACCTTGTGAGATTACTAATACTTTTCTCAGATCTCAAACTTTCAGAGTTTGAAAAGATATGTGATAGGTTTGATATGCCAAAAGACTTTAAAAAAGAGATTTGTAACGGTTTTTCCAGAAGCAAGTATATTGCAAATAAAATTAAGAAATCATCAAACCTAAAAAAATCAGACCTGTATCATTTACTTGACGGTTTAAAAGATGAATATATTTTATTTATGGCATCTGTGTTAGGTGATGAATATGAACATCATATTAGAGATTATTTAACTGAGATTAGAAACATAAGGCTTGAGATAAATGGTAATGATCTGATAAACATAGGACTCAAACCATCTAAAAAGTTCCAAGAGATATTTAAAAGATTGACAATTATGAAGCTTGATGGAATAATAAAAAGTAAAGAAGATGAACTAAAGTTTGCCAAGCAAATTTACGAGGAAAAATAAAATGGTAACAAAGAAAATTTACGTTGATGAGTCTATAATACCCCAAATTACAGGGCCGGGAGATGAGTATATCAGAAAGATTATGTCAAAAATGGGGGTTGAAATTTTTATTAGGAGTGATGAAGTTGCTGTAACTGGTGATACAGACAAAACCAAAAAAACAATAGATCTTTTGCTTCAGATTAAAGATATGGCCTTAGCAAAAGCTATCACAATATCTGACATTGAACATGCCATCAATATGGCAGATGCAGATGATACATCTGTTATAAAAGAAGTTTTAACTGAGAAAATAAAAGTTTCTGGTAGAGCCAAAGAAGTTACTGCAAAAACGAAAAACCAAAAAAAATACATAGAATCCATAAGACAGAACGATATTGTTTTTGGTATTGGCCCTGCAGGTACTGGTAAAACTTATCTCGCAGTTGCCATGGCAGTTAATTATTATATTACAAAAAAAGTAAATAGGATTATATTAACAAGACCCGCTGTGGAAGCAGGTGAAAAATTAGGCTTTCTACCCGGTGATATTGCTGATAAGATTAATCCTTATTTGAGGCCACTTTACGATGCTCTTTACTACATGTTGGATTTTGAAAGGGTATCAGCTTTAATAGAAAAAGGGGTAATAGAACTTGCACCCCTTGCCTTTATGAGGGGTAGGACGCTTGATGATGCATTCATAATTCTGGATGAAGCCCAAAATACCACTATGGAACAGATGAAGATGTTTTTAACAAGGTTAGGATTTAATTCAAAGGCAGTTATCACAGGGGATATCACCCAAATAGATCTGCCCCAGGAAAAAAAATCTGGTCTTGTTTTGGTTAAAGATGTGCTAAAAAATATTAAAGGCATAGATTTCGTTGAATTTACAAAGGTAGATGTGGTGAGAAACCCGATAGTACAGAAAATTATAAAAGCTTATGAAATATATGAAAATAAACCGTAGAATGGATTAAAGATGGATATTGTAATATTTATAGACAACGAAAAAAATTATTCTTATGATGAAGATATGTTTCACGATATTGCATACACTATTTTGAAGGATGAAAAAATAAATTACCCTTACAATACAGCTGAAATATCACTTGTCCTAACAGATGATAGCGAGATCCAAGAAATAAATAGACTCTATAGAAAAATGGACAAACCCACTGATGTGTTATCTTTCCCAATAAATGAATCAAAAAAACTAAGCTCTCAAATTTTAGGTGACATAGTGATCTCTATGGACAAAGTTAAAAGTCAGGCAATAGAAAATGATTGTACAGAAAAAGAGGAGCTTGCGTTCCTTTTTATTCATGGGCTTTTGCACCTATTGGGTTATGACCATGAGGTGAGCGAAAAGGATGAAGAGGAGATGTTTGAACTTCAAGACTACTTCTTCGATAAATATTTTTCATAAAAATATTATAGAATTTCTTGAAAAATATGTTAATATTTAATCAAGGAGGAAGTTAATAGAACCGCATAGTATGAAGTCTAAAAGCTGGTGGAGGTCCCTGGGCTATGCCATCGAAGGGGTTTTATACGCCACCAAGACAGAAAAAAATCTAAAAATTCATATATCTATATCAATAGCCATACTATTTTTAGCTTTGTTCTTCAATCTAAAATTTTTGGAATATATCATACTTACCATCACTATATCATTAGTTATTGCAGCCGAGTTATTTAACACTGCCCTTGAATATTTAGTGGATGCTTTAATCAAAGAAAAATCTGATCTTGCAAAAAGGGTCAAGGATGTTAGTGCTGGGGCAGTATTGATTACAGCTTTTGGAGCAGTATTTGTTGGATATTTTGTGCTTTTCGAGAGAATTAAAAGTGCTTTAAGCTTTAACCTACAAAAACTACCTAACCTTCCACATCACATAGCGGTAGTTTCCCTTGTAATAACTGTTGCTTTAGTGGTTGTAATAAAATCTATATTAGGTAGAGGGGAACCATTACATGGTGGTATGCCTTCGGGACATGCAGCGGTATCCTTTTCAATACTTATTTCGATAATTTATCTAACGAAAGATGTAGCAGTGTCCCTTCTGGTATTTTTACTATGTGTATTGGTTGCTGAATCAAGAGTCAGATTAAAAGTACATAGTACAGCAGAAGTAATCATTGGTGGCATATTGGGAGCTGGTGTAACTTTTGCTATATTTAAAATTATATTGTGAGGTGAAAAAAAGTGGACGTAGGCTCGGGTTATTTTATAGCAATATTCTTGTGTTTACTACTATCTGCATACTTTTCTGCTAGTGAAACTGCCCTAACCTCATTAAGCGAACTTAAAGCAAAACACATGATACAGGAGATGGGGGAAAGGGGTAAAATTTTAGAGTTGTGGCTTTTACATCCTAATAAAGTTCTGTACACCCTTTTAATTGGTAATAATATAGTAAATATATTGAGTTCAGTATTAGCAGCTGATGTAGCTTACAAGATATTTAAAGATAGCTCCATTGCTATTGTTACAGGAATAATGACAGTTTTGATAATATTTTTTGGAGAAATATTCCCCAAAACCTATGCAAAACATAACGCTGAAAAATTCAGCATCTTTACTATGTATATTCTTAAAATATTTTTTTGGCTCTTTTACCCCTTTTCCTGGACGTTAAACAAGGTTGTTAAGGCACTCATAAAATTATTTGGTGGTAAAGTGGAAAATGAAGGACCTAAAATAACCGAAGACGAGTTAGAATTTCTAATCTCTATAGGTGAAAAAGAAGGTGTCTTGGAAAATCAGAAAAAAGAGATGCTTCATAATATATTTGAAATAAGTGAAACGTCGGTGAAAGAGATTATGGTACCTTTGAATGATGTTACAATGATTGAACTTTCAACACCCATTGATGAAATAATAAACGTAATAGCCAAAACCGAATACTCCAGAATACCTGTATATGAAGACAACACTGACAATGTAATAGGTATATTGTATTCAAAAGACATCATAAAATACGTGAACAAGGGCTTAGACAAGATCAATATTAAAAATATTCTTAAAAAACCCTATTTTGTTCCATCAACTAAAAGAATAGATGATCTACTCAGGGAGTTTCAGATAAATAGGATACACCTTGCTCTGGTAGTAGATGAGTATGGGAGCATAGATGGACTTATCACACTGGAAGATATTCTGGAAGAAATAGTTGGTGAAATCCGGGATGAATACGACAAAGAGGAAGAAGAAGATATAAAACAGATAGGGGAAGGTCAGTATATTATAAAGGGAAGGCTAAATATAGACGATTTCTGTGAGTATTTTAGTATTCAAAAAACAGAAGATATGGAACAGTATGAAACCATTAGTGGGCTAATATACGATCTGGCTGATAAAATACCTGAAGTTGGAGAAGAATATGTTTATGATGGCTATAAATATATCGTTGTAGAAAAGGATGGTCGAAAGATACAAAAGATAAAAATGATAAAAATTGAACCAAAACAGGACTGATAAAGGAGTTTGTTAGTTGAGTTTTAAAACCGGTTTTGTTGCTATAATTGGAAGACCAAATGTAGGTAAATCTACATTGTTAAACGCCATCTTAGGGGAAAAAATCACTATAACTTCAAACAAACCAAATACTACAAGAACCCAAATAAAAGGTATCTATAACTCAGAAGATTGCCAGATAATATTCATAGATACCCCAGGAATACATAATGCCCGGGATCAGATCAACAAGCTAATGGTAGAAAAGGCTATAGAAGCCATCGCTATGGTAGATGTTATCTACTTTTTAGTAGAACCAGGTGAAATAAGAGGACCTGAATATAACAAGATACTGGAAATTATAAAAAAAGAAACTGCAAAAAAGATTTTGATAATAACCAAAATAGATATTTTCGATAAAAAGAAGGTTTATGAAACAGCTAAAAAAGTCTTTGATGATCATCAATTTGATCTCGTATTACCAATATCATCGGTTAAAAAAATAAACATCGATCTATTAATCGAAGAGACAAAAAAACTACTTCCCGAAGGTGACCCCCTCTACCCTACCGACGAGTTGGTTGACGCCGGTGAAAGATTTATAATTGCAGAGTTTATAAGGGAACAGGTTTTTGAAATACTTAAAGATGAAGTCCCTTATGATTCTTTTGTTGAATGCGAAATGGTAGAGGATAGATCTGATAATCTACTTTTCATAGCTGCAAGCATATTTGTAAAACGTGAGTCCCAAAAAGCAATCATTATTGGTAAAAGGGGATCAACGATAAAAAAGATAGGTCAAAACGCCAGAAAAACACTAGAAAATTTTTTTGGTGTTAAGATATATCTTGATCTTTTTGTAAAAGTTAAAGAAGATTGGCAAGCAAGGGATGAGTTTTTAAAACAACAAGGTTTACTCTGATTTCTTTAAATTCCCTCTAAAAATAGATGTGAAAATGCCTATAAAGGCAAGTATAGATACCACAATAAAGTTATAATTCATAACTTGAAGGTATATGTATGGATTATCGATTATCCTTTTGTCACCTAAGAAAATAGAAATAAAAAATGTAGCCATTCCCATGCTAAACATCTGTCCCAAAAGTCTCATTGTACCCATCATGGCAGAAGCAGTTCCATACATATTTTTTTCCACAGAACTCATAATAGCATTGGCATTGGGAGATGAAAAAAAAGCAAAGCCAAGCCCTAAAAACATTAATACCAACAAAATATATAATACATGGGTTCTAAAACTTAACAAGGAAAAAAGAAAAAGTGCCAAAGAAGTTATTACCATTCCTAAGGATGCTAACAAACCAGGATTTATCTTATCTGATAATTTTCCAGCTATCGGGGAAACTGTAGCCATAACAACAGGTTGAAATAGTAATATTAACCCTGCTTCAGTAGATGATACCCCTTTTATGTATTGCAAGTAAAGGCTCAACAAAAAAGTTACAGAAAATGTTGCAGAATAATTAATCAACGCAGAAATATTAGATAAAAAGAATGTTTTGTTCTTTAAGAACAGATCTATGTTTAAAACTGGGTTGCTATGACCCCTTTCGTAAAATAAAAATATAACCAATACTACTAATCCAGCTATGAGGAACATTTTTCCAATTATATCTGTTATCATACTTAGACCTGACATAACCATGAAAATAGCAATTCCATAAAGTATGGAACCTATTAAATCGAAACTATTTTCATTGTTAAAGATCCATTCAATATCTACTCTTCTATCAATTAAATATAAAAGGTATACACCCAACGGCACAATGATTAAAAAGATCATTCTCCAACTCAATATTTGGGAGATATACCCACCAAAAAAAGGTCCAACAGACAACCCTATATAAACCGATGAAACAGTAAAACCTAAAACCTTCCCTCTTTCATCAGGGGGGAAAACGGCTGTTAATATCGCAGTAGCTGTACTAAAGATCATAGCCCCACCAATACCTTGTAACATTCTAAAAAGTATAAGCATAGAGCTATTAATAGCCACCGAAGACAGTAATGAAAAAAAAGTAAAGATCATGATCCCATACTTGAAGACCCTTTTTCTACCTTTTATATCTGCCAATTTACCTGATGGCAGGAGAAACATTGCAGTTGTTAAAAGATAAGAGGCAGCTATCCAGCTTAAAATAATACTATTACAGTGTAGCTCTTTTGCAATAGATGGTAAAGCAACATTTACCGCAGAAATCATAAATGGTGTCATAAAGGAACTAACAATAGAAAGTTTAAGTACTGAAGATTGCAGATCAGAACCACAGTCTTTCATATTCATAAAATAATTGTATATCAATTATTATCGGAAGGCAATAAGTGAAATAATTAAGCATAAAATATTTAAAAAAATATTTACTTTTGTCAGAAAATGTATTATAAAATCACCCCGTTGTCCCCGTAGCTCAGCAGGATAGAGCAACAGATTCCTAATCTGTAGGTCGCACGTTCGAATCGTGTCGGGGACGTTTTTTATTGACCTGTAAACTCCAACATTGGTACTCTTTTTATAAAACTCATCTCATAGGCATATCTGTAAAATAGTAATAGCCCTTCTATATGCTTGTTGGTGAGGTTATAATCTATTATCTCCCAATAATCTATTATCTGATATGCACTAAGCCCTTCAAAAATATATTTCTCTATAAGGACAGAAAGATTTTCTTTTGAAAGATTTTTAATTAAAAGAAGGTCGTTTATAAATTGGTACGCATTATTCACCTTTTCTTTTCTCAACAACCAAAGGGCATATACAAAAGGGTATCCTGTAAATCTATACCATATTTCTCCGAGATCATACAGATATTTAAATCTGTTGTTATAGTAGCTAAATAGTGCCTTATCCCCAATATACATAAACGCATCTGCTGCTTTTTCCTCATTTGTAAAATTCACACCAATATTATAAAATTTATTAAGAATTATCTTCAATAAGATAACACTTGTGCCTGATTCTTCTGTCACAAAGACAGTTTTTCCATTTAATGATGTTAACTCATGATCGGTTAACAACAAGACACTTTTAACTTTTCCCACGGAACTGATGGATATGTCCGGAATAACTAAAAAACTATCAGGATTTTTTGCATATACAATACTGCTTAACACAGATGTATCAAGACAACCCTCCAACATCATCTTGTTCAAATAGGAAGGAACACCTTTTATAAAATGATAATCAGGTTTGTTTAATTTCTTTAGATAATGAAAAATAGGGTAAACGTTTGCGTATTGAATCTCCCCTATTGTAAGCATGATCACACCAAAATAAATTTAAATCCAATACCTATAAGTACCAAAGCTCCTGCCATCTCAGCAAATCTACCAGTAAACTTTTTACTTATCTTCCCGAAATATACACCGACAACAGTTGCAATACCACAGACAACACCTATAATAGATGCAGGTAACAATATGTTACCATTATACAATGCTAACGAAACCCCTACACCTAAAGCATCCATACTTGTCGCCAGAGAAAGTATTACAAGGGATAAACCCTTTGTGGGATCTGCAAGGGAACATCTCTCCTCCTCCTTTTTTAGTGCCTCCTTTATCATATGATAAGCTATATAAAAAAGGATGATTGCAGCAATTAAATCCAGATGGTTTGTCCATTTCATTACAACTTTCCCTATAAAGGCTCCAATAACCGGCATCAAAAATTGAAATAGCCCAAAGTGCCAACCAAGTCTAAAGTAATGTCTTGGTGTATGAAAGCTACAGCCAATACCAAAAGCAACACTAAAAGCATCTGCACTCATAGCAAAGGCTATTAGAAATATTTCAAAAATAGATAACATCTCTATTTCTTTTTGCCCAATTCAATAGATCTTTTTGTGGCCGTTTCTACAGCATTTATTAGCGTAGTCCTTAACCCACCTTGTTCTAATGTATGTATCCCAGCGATTGCAGTTCCACCTGGAGAAGTAACCATATCTTTTAAAGTACCTGGATGCATTTTAGTTTCGATCTGTAATTTTGCTGCACCCAAAACTGTTTGGGCAGCCAACTTCATGGCAATATCTCTTGATAACCCCACCTTCACACCTGCATCACTTAAAGCTTCTATTATCATAAAGATATAAGCTGGACCACTACCAGACAAACCTGTAACAGCATCCATCTGATATTCATCCACAATCACAGAAATTCCAACAGCAGAAAAGATCTCCTGCGCTATCTTTAAATCATCCTCAGTAGCATATTCTCCTGCAGCTATACCAGTAGCTCCTTCCAATACAAGTGCAGGAGTATTTGGCATCGTTCTTATAAACCTTACTTTTTTACCAAGCATCTCTTCTACATATTCCGAGGATATCCCAGCTGCTATGGATATAAGTAGCTTATTATCATTTATCCTATCTGATATCTCTTTTAGAACTTTTCCCATGATCTGAGGTTTGACAGCAAGTATTACTATATCAGAATCATCCACCAACTTTTTGTTGTTTTTGTAGATTATATTTATCCCATATTCATTGCTCAAACTTTCCAATTTCTCCATATCCACATCACTGGCATAGATATTTTCAGCTGGGATCATTTCAGATTTAAGGAGCCCTTTAATCAGTGCTGTTGCCATATTACCTGAACCTATAAAACCTATCTTTTTATTTTTTAGCATCACCTGCCTCCAACCATTTATATATCTTTTCAAACACGATGTCTCGATCTCTATTTAAAAAATTGGATAAGATATGTTTTACTGACGGGTTATCGATTAGATAGAGCTCTTTACTTCCATGATAGATATTATAAAATTTTAAGGCTCCATTGTAATCCACTACATCATCATATTTAGACTGTACAATAAAAATAGGCGTATTTAATAACTTAACATTATCCCAAGTGTAGTCTATGAGGTATTTAAGATTTACCATCCCTTTAACTGATCTCTCATTGTAATAAAACTCTTTAAGGTTTGTTGTGTCTGAGTATTCTTTGTCTATACTGTTAACAAAATATTGAACAATCGGAACTAAATTAAATCTCTCATCCAGAATCTTAAATGCAGGTGAAAGCAATACGAGACCATCCACTTTATTATAATATGCAATATTTAGTCCCAACAATGCACCTGTTGATTGCCCGACAATAAAAACCTTGTCACAGACATTTTTAAGTGTGTAATATCCGTATTTCAAAGAATCGTACCAATCTCTATAGGATAATTTATTAAGATGCTCAGATTTAGATCCATGACCAACAATCCTGGCATTGTACACATGATATCCTTTCTTGTTTAAATATTCAGCAAGCTCCTGCATTTCAAAAGGTGAAGCTGTGAAGCCGTGTATTAAAAGTATTCCTGTTTTGTTGATACCTTTGAGATATTTAGGATGATTTTTCTCGTTTGTGACACCTTCTGAAATCGACCTTTTAAAATCAATGGATATCAACTCATCTATTCTTACATTTGACAGTTCAGGGTATCTTTCCAATTTATATGGTGGTTTTTTATTCATTATAATTACCGCAAAAATTATTATCAAAAAGAATACCCATGGTATTAAAAACCATTTTAAAATAGCCTTTTTGTTACTCATCTAATGGCAATAATCTTTCTTGAATTTTTCAATATTAAGACATTTTAAATCTGATTCCAGCAAAAATTTTAAAAAAGATGAAAATCTTTTGTATGTTTCCTCACTTATCACATGTTCTACTCTACATGCATCTTCTTCAGCTTTTTGTGGATCCAAATTTAATACATTTATAAAAAAATCTTTTATTATATTATGCTTTTCTAACACTGCTGTAGCAATTTCGATCCCTTTACTTGTAAGTTTAACTTCTTTATAGGGGGCATATACTACTAAGTCTTTTTCAGATAGTATTTTTAATGCACTTGTAACCGCCGGCTTTTTGACATTAAGCTTTTCTGCAATATCTGTTACCCTTGCTGTTCCTCCATTGCCCTGGAGTATTAGTATCATCTCAAGGTAATCCTCGAGACTCTTTGTTAATTCATCCATCTAAAAATCTCCAATATTTTTTAGTATTGAGATACTACAAAAACATGATTTTATCAAATAATTTTTTCTTTTATTCCCTCTTCAAGCTCCTGAAAAAAAATATCTTTACATGACTCATACTTCGGTGCAAAGTGAAAAAATTTTACAAATTTAGAACCAGATTGCCAAAAGATCTCTTTGGCTAGAGGGATTGTAAGATGATTCTTATCTATTGCATGTATAATATCACTTTTCATAAACATCGACTCTATCAAAAGGATATAGCTTTTTTCTGCAAATTTTATTGCTCTCTTAAAGTTTTCATAGTTAGGCGCTATGTCTGTAATAAAGGTGATGTCTTGAGGTTCTGAGTACATAACAAGTTTTTCTTCCAAAAACTTTATTGAAAAAATCTTTTCATCAATCCTAATCTCCCCTTCCCTCTCACCCTTTAATAACTTATCTTTCAATTGGGTCAACCATGGTCCAGCTTTAAGCCCCATCTCTTCCAAAACCCCTTTCTTAATGTTTACATGAATAGGCTCTTTAATACGATAACCAACAGAGATAGTTTTATGATCAAAGAATTCATATTCAAACTCAAATCTATCACTTAATAGCTCCTTATTGCTGACATTTTCATAAAAGACTGGGTTAAAGCCATCCGAAGCAGAGAAAAGAGCTTTTTTAATACCATCAGGAGAGAGTTCATAAGCCTCAAGGACTAAAGGATAACTTTTTATAAGATTCCAAGTATAAGAAGCAAGCTTACCCATAACATTTTTAATAAAATTAGGGGGACCGTAGAATCTGATAGGTTTTTCTGACCTTAATGTACTTCTTAATATTCTATCAAATCCGTAAAAATGGTCTATATGGGTATGGGATATGAAAATATCCCTCACATCGAGCATCTCACTATTCGTCAACTCCCCTAATCTGCCACAATCAAAAAGGATTGCATCCTTTTTATAAATATTTCTAACAAAAAATGCTGTATCGTCAAATGGAGAATTAACTCTTTTTATTATATAATTATGCTTCATTTCTGATTTTTTGCTTTAATTTTTCCACAATAATCTGAATATTATCCTCCAGATCACCAATTGTTTCTATCTCTATATCTGCTCCAATATCCTGAAACTCTTTTTTCTGTTTTTCATAAATCTCAGGTCGACCATCTGAAGCAGAGTCTTTTTCAAATCTTTTTTTCATCCTTTCATACACTATATTCTCTGGAGCAAAACATTTCACCTTGAAATACTGACCTCCATAAGATCTGGAAAAGATTTCTAAAAATTCTTTTTTTGCAAAACTTGCATCCACTACTATCATTCTAGAGATGTTCACAGCATCTTTAGCAAGCTCCCCCATATTTTTGTAGACCTTAAAAGACATCTCCTTTGAATATAAACCTTGATTGTAATCGTCTAATACTCTTTCATAGGGTTCAATACCAGCTAATCTTTTCCTTAAAATATCACTATTAACATATTTAGAAGCAAATCTATCTGAAAAAAATTTACTATTTTTGCTCTTACCTGAAGCAATCGTACCATAGAAAATTATAGCTTTGGTTTCAAACATATTTAAGGCATAAGAGAGAGATAGGTTTGACATTTTCTTTACTTCATTTAACTTATCTGTATAAAACTCCCAGGATTCGTCTTTATCATCAAGCATAAAGCAACCTACCTTAAATCTGACATAAGCTCTATAGCACTTATAAAAATTGATAAGTTTTTTAGTATTATTATCATCATAAACTGTTAAAAAACCCTTTAATAAAGCATCAGATATATCTATTCTACCATCATAATCAGTTTCCATACATAAAAAAACAAAATCTGAAACCACATCATTGTACCTAAACCTTTTATTAAACTCAATACAATCGATCAACCCTATTTTGTCTCCATCAAAATAAACATGCTCAGTCCTTAGATCTCCATGTCCGTCTATAATAAATCCTTCTTTTAACCTTTTTTCAAAAAGTTCTCTATTTTCTTCTAAAAATCTTATCGTACTTTGCTTGATAAAATCGTAATCTGATCTGCTAATATATTTGTCGATATATTTTTCAGTTTGTTCAAAGTTTTCCAGGCAGTTTTTCTTTATAATCTCATAGGAGCCGTTTTCCCCTGCTGCTTGACTGTTGGTATTGATATTTTTAAAAAGTAAAGCAATCTGTTTACCAATATCAAAGGCTAATTCTTCGCTTATCTCATTGTTCTTTAATCTTGTTGAGAAAAAATTTTTGTTATCTATCCTCTTCATCTTTAATACATAATCCACCGTAGGTAACGTACTAGTAATAGGAACAAGATCGAAGGATTTGTTCTTTCTAACAATTTTTAAAAGATCCAGATAAATACCTTTGGAAAATCTCTCATTCAATTCCTTTTCCAGATAACAATAGCTTCTTCTATACTGGGCAAGGGTAAAATCTAAAAATCCAAAGTTTACAGCCTTTTTAAGCTTGTATACAAAATCATCTTTCACAAAGACATATGAGATATGCGTCTCTATTATTTTGTCTGGTTTAATAATATCTTTTAGTATCAGTGCATTAGGACTTAACTCACTCATCTGTTTCCTCAAACATTAGTTATTGGGATAATCTTCTTAAAACCTTCTAAAATATTATCTCTATGCTTTGTATACTTATTTTTAAACTCTTTTAACATATCATTATAATTTTTATCAATATCTATTTTTTCAAAAACAGCGATAAAATCCTTGATTTCCTTATCTAAAAATTCCTCATCCTCTTGGGTAATATAATCCAGCATTTTAACTCCAACTCCCAATTGATTTTTCTTTATGTCACCCCTTATAAATGCAGCACCGGCTGTCATACCACTACAGATATAATACCCTATAGGATTTTTCAAATCAGCTATATTTAAAACAATACCAATGCCTCCCTGAGCATATTCCATAAAGTAATCCCCCAACCCTTTTTCAGCGCAAAGACCATATATAGCAACGGGTGGCATCCTTTTCTTGATCTTTTCTTCAAATGTTTTTATAAATCTTACCCAACCCATACTTTTCATCTTTGATATCCTTTTTTGATACTTAATCCTAAGATCATTGAGAATCTCCTCATCTTTCATCTCTAAATATTTTTCATAATCTATATTTTTCCATTCATCTGGTAAGCCAGCTTTCATCAATAGAAGATTCCTCTCACCACCACTTTTGGCCACCCTGAACTTACCACTGACAGAATAAGCTGCAAAAAGATCTCCCACTGAGCCTGCAATATTAATCTCCGAAGGATTGGAAGTATTAGCAACCCCAACCTGAGCATTGGCTGGAATCGTTGTCTTTAAAGAGTGATTGGGTAAAACGGTAATCTTTGTCCCATTCACAAATGCAAAGGAATGATTACCCACAAGACCTTTTACAATGATCTCCTCACACTTCACACCTGTACCTATTATTCGTTGCCCCACCACATTTTCTAATATAAACCTTTTTACCCCTTTTGATGCAGCTTCTTTCATGAGGGTATTTAAGCCTATACTGTCTATCTGATCTACTCCTACATCTATTGTAAGGGTATCACCGTTTATATTTTCTAATGTCTTATTAAAAAATTTTATGTTATCTTGCTTGATCTGAACAAGAGACTTGAATAGCTTGTGATTTGCCTCCCCTAATTTAACATGGGGGACCTGCTTTTCTATTTCCATCCTACCAAATGTTTCAAATAAAAGAGGATCACTACCATGATATCTAAATCTTCTTGAACCTACCACATCCGAATGAGTGCTCATCCCAAGTCCAGCAGCAAACCCTTCCATATCTTTAATGAAGCTTTTTACCATACTCACTATATATTCACTACCTACCTCTGGATCAATTCTTTCACCATATTTTCTCGATGTTATCCCCCACGCACATTGACCTGTGTGACAACGTTGACAAAGGGTACATCCAAGTGGGTGGAGAGTCCTCATACCCATCCCCACAAAATCTGCACCTGCCATGAGCACTAAAAACGCTTGAAAACTATCCAAAACGCCACCTTCTGCAATCAACGAAACATATTCCCTCAACCCTTCCTTTCTGAGTGCTAAATCTGCCATATGGGTGAGATAAACAACATTTAGACCTCTATTTTGAAGATCAACCAGATGTGCTGCACCGGTGGAACCATCTCCAGCCTTTATTGTAATGTAATCAAAGCCTGCCTTGGCAAGGGCAACAACTATCTCAGGAAAATTCCAAGCTGTTCCATAAACATCAGCACCTATAAGTTTTTCATCACCCAAAAGGGCCCTAAGGGACTCTACCCTCATTGGAAGTTCTTCGATAGAATACTGCAAATGTTGGGGATTAGGTGCTGTAAGATTTCTCAATGCTTCCACACATCGCAAAAGAGCTATCTCAAGGTCATTTTTTTTGGCCTGTAGTCTCCCTCCTTTTCCTTTTTTTGCATCTTGACCATATTTCATCGATACCCCTGCAAATTTATCAAGTTCAACCCAAGGCCCATACCCACCGGAACCAAATTGAATTATGCAATGCTTTGCTGCTGCCATCATATCTGGATGGATATAACCTTCTCCAGTAAAGAAAGGTCTACCCAATTTTATGGAAGCCATTAATCTTGCCAAAAATGCCTCATGACTATTAGAACCATAGCTCATATGGCAGTCAAATATTGGAGAATGGCAAAGATACCTTGCTGTTTTCTTACCCAAAAAAATATTATCTAAGTTACCAGCATACTCATGTAAGTGATCTCTTTGTGGAGATAATATCTCTGCAGCATCTATAAGCCAATCTTCACTAAGTTTGGATGGTGATCCACCCAAATGGGCACTACTCAAGGTTGATTGCCCTTCAGCCCTAATAAGACAGTTGTTAATAACTTCAACATTAGTTAGTTTTACACCTATATCATGATAATCGGGATTTTTATAAACTTTGATAGCTCTTTGGGGACACATTTTAACACAACGTTTACAATTACAACACTCATCTGGATTGATCCACAATATTTTTTCAATAAGGGATATTTCATCATCATTATCTTTAGATACTCTGAAGCCATCTTTATCGTAATAAACTACCTCCATCCTAAAAACACCAAACCCAGCTTCAGGATTTGAAATATTATGGGTACATGCCTCCACACAAGTAGCACAATGGACACAACCCCTACCAGGCTCCTCCTGCTCATCGGTCACTTTTACCCAATACTTTGCTCCTTTTGCATAGATACCTGTTTGGGTTGGTTCGGTATATTTTATAGTTCTTTTTATAGTAATCTCACACTTTTCTTTTGTCATATCTAACCTCTCAATGAAGCCTTTTTATACTTTTGTTATCTATCTTAAAGCCTAAGACCTTTCCAGCATCTGGGTCGTAGAGATTGTCAAGTTCCTCTTCCATAAAATAAGCTGCGGAAACAATAGCCCTCTGTTCACTACCCATCAAAACAATTCTATCATTATATCCAACACTAAAAGATCTCAAATGATCCCTATCTGTAAACCCCAACAGATAGTCCCCCACCAATACTATCGCTGTTGCCGGACCACTTATATTCATTCTCCTTAAGATAGGGTTTTTCATTATCTTATCATATCTTTCTCTATCTTCTTTAGGCATATTTTCAACCTCTTGGGGAAATCTTCTTGCAATAATCCATTCGATGTCATTAACTGAAAATCCGTTTCTTAGTAGATAGTCTACCTCTCTAAAAATAGCTTCTGAATCGGTACCAACATGTAGATGGATACCCAATTGCTCAAGGGCTATGGCATTGGATTTGTCACTGGAAAGGTGTCCATTGTGAATACCTGCTATCTCACCTAATGATATGGGCTGTGGCCCCCACCATAAGCCTCTGCCAGAACTGGTAGGCCATCTAAGGTGAATTAAACAAGCTTCGTAATAGTGGTTTTCATATTGGAGAAGATCATATATTTTAATTGTATCATGAAGCTCAAATGCTGTAAGGAATGTCCCATTCTCTTTTGAGCTTGAGAATATTCTGGCATCCTCCATGAAAGTTTTATTGAACCTAGAAACGTTCTTTAAGATAAATTCGTAATCATCCCTTATCCTTTCCCTATACATCATCTCTTCAACAGAAGGTGGAGTAACAAAATATCTTTTAATTATTGGCAGATCATATTCATAATAGTATCTTTTCGGTATCATATCATGTTCTTCGATGATATGGACTCCCCAGCTTTCAATTACTGACTCTAACTCCTTGACCTTCGAATGACTTCTATACATTATATGGAATACGTAAAAATGATTACCTTTATACAACCCTTTTAAGGTAACGCCGGCTCCAGTTCTACCTCTATATTGCAAACATCTTGCACTTTTCAATAGCGCACTAAGTTTAAATTCACCTGCAGCAGCCAAAAGACCACATGCTCCGAAAGGTAAACCCTCTTCACCACCACAAAAATCTCTAACAGATAACTCTATGTTATTCATAAAGACTCCTTATCGAATTTTTCATACTGGATACCGATGAGATCTTTAAGGTTTGAATCTTCAGAAACCACTGACAATGCAGATCTTGGACAGGCTTCCACACTTTTAAATGTGGAGCCACTCAGTTTTTTAACATCAAACTTATAAAAATAAACGTCAACAGCTTTATCCCATTGTTTGCTCAACTTAACAATTGAACCATCACTATAAAAATAGCACCAATCACACTGTACACAGATACCACAATAAAAACATCTCGAAGCAAAATAAACTGCCGTATCTTCATCCATAGTAGAAATTATTTCATCAAAACCTTTCACCCGCTCTTTTGCTGATAACTTTTCCTCTACATACCTAAATCTTTTTTGAAAATATTTTGTATTTAGATCGTTGTAAAAAGCTATATTTTTTTCGTGAAGATGTTTTACATCTTCCCCTAAAAACTCCCTAACAGCCAAAACCGTTCTCTGAGCAGAACCAACCGCCCTTACAACCATCCCCACTAGTTCGGAACTACCCATTGCAGCATCACCAGAGATAAATATTTTGTTTCTATCTCTTTCTGGTATATCGTGACAACTTAATTTGGGGAATTCATTTACAAAACGGTCCCCCACAAACTCAAGATCAGGTTTATCCCCTACAGCTAATATTATCTTATCAAAATAGAAATCTTTTGTTTTACCTTTTATGGGAATGGGTCTGGATCTACCCGTTTCATCAACCGGACCCAATTTCATAACCTGACAGATAAGCTTGAGCTTGTTATTCTCCTTTTCTATTTTGATAGGTTGCATCAAAAATTCAAATTTAATGCCCTCTTCCTCACATTCCTTTACTTCACCGGGATGGGCTGTCATCTCTGAAACTGTTCTTCGGTATACTATTGTACTTTTTAAACCTAACCTTACTCCAGATCTTGCCACATCAAAAGCTGTATATCCTCCCCCAATAACCCCAATACTTTCACCCTTCATCACCCCCAAGGTCCCAATATCACCTGTGTTTACCTCCCTTAAAAATTCAATACCATTTATCACCCCATCTAAGGTTTCTCCTGGTATATTCATAATTCCCGGTTTTTGTGCACCAGTTGCCACTATAACTGCATCATACTCTTCGGAGAGATTTAAAAAACTATTTCTATCGATGTTTCTGTTCAGATATATATTCACACCTGTTTCTTTAATATAATCCAGTTCTTTTTGGAAAATATTTTTAGGATATCTATAAGCAGGTATCCCTTCAGAAAGCATTCCACCAGCTACTGCATGTCTTTCAAATATGTCTATTCTGTAACCCTCCTTAGCTAAGAAGTACCCACAGCTAAGTCCAGCAGGTCCTGATCCTATGATTGCAACCTGTTTACCGTTCGGGCTTTTAATATTTTTAGGTTTTAGCCCTTTTGAATACCCCCAATCAGCAACAAACCTTTCAAGAGATTTTATATCCACTGGATAGTCAAATTTAGCCCTATTACATGCCTTCTCACAAGGATGGTCACAAAATCGACCACAACCAGCTGAAAAAGGGTTTGTCTCCTTTAATATATAAAAAGCCTCCTCAAATCTTTTCAAGGAAACAAGATAAAGAAATCGTGGAATATCGTTTTTAGCAGGACATCCGTTGTTACCCAAATGGTCTTTTGAATAGCAGGGACTTAATTTATTGATATAGATTGGATATAATCTTTTCAAAATAACCTCCTTAATGCTCTATTTTTGTAAATCTTAACAGAAAAAGCTAAAAAAACAATAAAAAATATGGAAACTATTACAAATTAAGCTTTCTTATCAAATAAATTGAGATCATTTTTAATCAACTTAAACTTTTCAGCAATATCTTTTTTCCCCCTTTCTTTAACCATATCTTGTTGGATATCCCCTTTTATGATGGATAGATGTTCTATTACATTCCTGTTCAGTTCTTCCATTTTACCAGCTAAGAGCTCTTTTGTAATTACTTGATTGGATGTTATGATGGTGATAAGTTGATCAAAAAAGTTGTCATAGATAGGGATAAGTTCCTCGATTATCTCTATAGAGTTTGTATTTATGATTTTGGTCGCAACATCACTGAGTTGTTTTAAAATGATCTCTGCTTCCTTTTCCATGCCCCGGTATTACAACTATTATGCGTAAAGGTCAATGAGATTTTTTTGAGCTACAGGTTTTGGTACAGACTGTATCAATCTCAAGAGATTGTCACCATCTTGCTTTTGTAGGTCAAGAGCCTTTTTTGCCACATTTATTCCATACGCATACTGATACTGAGACATTTTAAAGTTACTGATCTGCTCAATATTCATAAAACCTCCATACTATTCAAAAGGATAGAATCTCAGCACCTTATTGGGATCAGCTTTACGATGTGCATTGATAGCTTTAGATATATCTTTATCAATTAGCGTTTTAAGCTCATCAATATACCTATAAGCTTCTTTCTGATCCCTTATAAAACCGCTTTTAGAAGCTAATATGTTCTCCTCGCGCACCTTTAAAAAATTTATTAAAGATAGATCTGTTTTTTTGACAGATCCTTCAGAAGAAGATTTTGCTCCCTCTGATGAGTGCTTAGAAGGAGATTCCTTTTTTTCAAGCTTCTGTAATCTATCCTTCAGATTAATTATGGGGCCACCGTCACCTATGACCATAATTTAACCTGCCACGTTAAGTTTTATGTTTTCCTGAATTTGCCCTACATTGTTTCTTTCCTGTTCTTCTTTTGTCACAACCTCTTTCCATGCATCCCTCAAAGTTTTCAAAATACCTAATACTGGAGTTAACTTTTCCACATCTTTGGTTTTATTAGCTTCCACTAATTGCCAGATCATAAAATCGTATAGCTTAAAAAGGTTTTCAGCTATTTCTCCAGCTTCCATATTGAGGGTGCTAAGTAGCTCATATATTATATTCTCAGCCTTTATGATATTTTCATGAGCTGCAACAATATTTTTTTCTTCAATCCCTTTTATCGCCATATTTACAAATTTTATTGCACCATCATAAAGGAGTAATACCAGCTTACCTTTGGTTGCACCTTCTATTTCATTTTTGAGATATGTTTTCTGTGCTTGATGGTACATAACAGATCACCTCCATCTTATTTATTACCACCAGTAATAGAAGATATAATGCTTGATAAGGCATTACCTCTTGCCTGTAGTTTAGCTATATTAGATTCCATATTACTAAAAGCCTGCCAAAGTCTTTCAAAATAGTTATCTACTCTTCTCTGGGTGCTTTCCATCGACTTAGCTATAGTAAGCAACTGTCTATCAAAAGTACCATAAGATTTAACTTTGTTATAGATTATACCATCCACAGCAGTATAACTCTTGATAACATTTTCATACCTTCTTGTCCATCCTTGAGCAGATGAACTATTTTCAGCAAAGAGTTTAAACACATCATCGGGATTGTTAGTAATTGCATTGATAAAAGTATAATTGGACTGCAGTTCTGATTTTATGGCATCGATATCTGTAGTATCCTTAACTAAATAACCTTTCTTAAGCAGTTCTAAATCTCCACTACCTGCTATCTTTAGGCCAATCTGGGAGAGATTGGTATATTTGCCGGTTATTCCGATCAAATCTGAAAATAGGTTGGCTCTCAGGGAGTTTTTTAAATTTCTAAATTCGGCGCTTTTTCTTATTAATTCATACTCGTTAAATTTTTTCCATTTCTCCTCGTAATTTTTCACCTCCGTTTCCGACATTTTATTTTTCTTCTCAGTAGAAAGTGCTTCTAAATATTTTTTATCATCCTTTGAAAGTTCTGGTGGATTCAACCTTTCAAGTAACTCATTGTAGTGCTTTATTAGTACAGCAGTATATTCTACAGCTTTTGTGGTATCCACTTTTACATCTAAAGTTATTGGTTGATTAGAAGCCGATTTCAGGTTTAAAGAAACACCTTCTATTATATCGTCAATCTGATTTTTGTTTCTTACATATTGAACCCCATTTACTTCCACAATAGCGTTCTGACCAGCATAACCTATAGACTGCTCGATTTGGGTATTATCGGTAAGATTTAATGCTTCTAAAAAGTTACTTGTATCAGAAGTAGATCCAAACTTAATTTTTTGGATACTATTATTTGAGATAATATGGATTTTATCCCTTGTCTGCTCATAACTAATTGATACACCTGCTCCTGAATTATTTATCTTATTGATGACATCGTTCAGGGAATCCACAGCTGGGTCAACGTATATTGATATCCCATTTATTGTAAAGATCCCTTTGGTCACGGATGCTGTCATGCCAGACTGAGTAAGTTTAGCAGATGGATCGATGTTACCCGCAGTCTTTCCGGGAACTGTTTGTGCACCTGATAATACCGTTAATTTCATGATTGAAAGGATGTTACTCGTATCAGAAAAGTCTCCTAAGGTGATAGTGTTATTACCTGTAGTCGTTGACCTTAGTTCAAAACTTTTTGTTGTGGCATTGTAACTTGCAACAACTCCAGCACCAGAGGAATTGATCTGAGCTATTAAAGAGTTTACAGAGATTTGGGTATAGTCTGAAATAGTTATCTTCTTACCATTTATTGTAAAAGTACCATTTGTGGAACTGGAAGGTACAGTGGAAAATCCCGCATTTTGTAATCCAACAACACTTGTGTTTAAAGTACCAGATGTTACTTGGGCTCCATATATGGTTGTATATGTAGCAGCAGATACATTCAAACTTGAGTCTTGAGCAATAGTCATAATTCCTGAAGTCAAAGATGTAGCATTAAAAGTTACTCCCGGGATGAGCCCCCCTGTTGAGTTGTTAATTTTTGTCAACAGTGATGAATAGGAGCTATCTACATGATATTTTTTCATTTCAGTTACCGTACTTGTAGATGTTGTATTCAAACCCAAACCTGTTTGCAAAGTACCACCTGTTACTGCAAGATTCAATTGTTCTGCTGACGTACTGTAGAATGCTAATTTCCAGTTACCGCCAGCATAATCAGCTCTAACAGAAAAGTATTGTATATTTGACGTTTCATATTCAGCATTTAACTGCTGATTTAAAGAGTTTTCTATCTGCTTTGTAACCTTGTTTATATCATCACCGCTGTTTATAGAAATATTTATATTAAAATTTGTGGAATCTACTGTGACCTGCAATGTTCCAGATAATGAAGAAGTAAAATTACCTAAGGAATCAACAACACCAATATTACCACCGGTAACCTTTTTAAGCTGACTAAGTTCATTGAATTTAAAACTATCTTCAGAAATAAATGTAGTACCATTGTCGTATAATTTTACATTATGCACTCCTTCTATAAAATCAGTTGGTTTACCAGATATAGAACTTACACCAACATTGTTCAGTTGTAACTTTGCTCTTGTGTATTGGCTATACGAATATGAATTTTTAGCTGTTTGTAAAACTTGAACAGAATAACTACCCACTTTTGCATTGGGTGTAACAGTAGCTGAAACAGAAGCTGGATCTGAAGACTCTATTTTCTTATTTTTAAATGTGGATTCTAATCTAAGATTAAAGAGGTCAGTTCTGATAGTATTCAATTTATCTGAAATCTCTTTGTACAAGTTTTTTTCAAGGTTTTTAAGATTGTATTTAGCTTCTAAATTATCAAGGGGTATTCGTGCCTGGTTAACAAGTTTTTCAACTATAGAGTTTGTATCCATCCCTGATATCGCGCCGCCAATCCTCAATGCGTCCATAACTAACCTCCCTGTTAGTTACTTTCTAAATCGACTCCACCAAAAAAAACTTTAGAAAAAACTTGCCATTTTGAAAAAATTGTCTAAGATTATGCCAATGAACAAGAAATTAGTCATTTATGACTGCGATGGTGTCCTATTTGATAGTTATAATGCTGTAATGGCTTACTATGATTTCATCTGTGAAGTATTTGGTGTAAAGAAAATCGACCGTAATGATAAAATTTTGGTCGAAGCAGCCATGACAAAAACCAATGAAGAGATCATTAGGCTTTTGACAGATGATAAAGAAAAGGTTGCTCAAATTTTAGAGTACGCTAAAAAACAAAATTTTATGAAATTTTTAGATCTCATGGTACCAATGCCTAATATATACAAAGCTTTGAAACTATTAAAATCAAAAGGTATCAAACTTGCTGTTTTTACAAACAGGGGCACATCCCTTAACTATCTTTTAAAACATTTTGAAATGCAGCAATACTTCGATTACACCGTGAACTCCATTGATTTGGAAAAACCAAAACCAGATCCGGAAGGTCTTTTTAAAATATATAGTTTCTTTAGCTTAACCAACAAAGATGCTTTGTTTATAGGTGACTCTATGAATGATTATCTGCCAGCCAAAGCAACAGAAACAGATTTTGTCTCCTATAGAGTAAAACTTGATAATTCTCCGGTAATGGATGATCATCTCGAAGTGGAGAGGTTTATATGATCTATGAGTTCAATTACTCCGTAAACTACAGGGATGCAGATGCTTCAAGATATTTAAGAATAGATGCTCTTGTTTCCCTTCTACAGGAGTCAGCAATCCTACATTCAGAACTTATTGGTTTTGATGCTGATTATATGTACAAACATAGCTGCGCCTGGATGCTGAATAAGTTTGCCATAGTAATTTATGAATACCCATTTCTTAGGGATCAAATAACTATAAAAACCTGGTCAAGGGGTCTAAAATCTTTTAGAGCTTTCAGAGATTTTGAGGTGTTTAAAGGTGATAAGCTCATAGCCCATGCAACATCGTATTGGTTTTTTATTGATACAACTAAAAAAAGAGTCATAAAAGTACCGGAAGAAGTGCAAAAAATGTACGGTTACCATGACATCACCACAGGTGTTATAATTGATGACTCGGAACCTACAAATATCGATGATTTTTTCTTTGAAAAAAACCATATAATAAGGTACAGTGATATAGATAGCAATGGACATCTTAACAATGTAGCATATTTGAATATGCTTGAAGATACAATAAAAAACAGTGGAACAAACAGTAGGATCAAAGAATACTATATCTCCTTTAAAAAAGAGATAGTCTATGATAGCAATGAAATTAGTGTTTCTATTTTAAAGGCCACAGAAAAAAGATATTTTTTCTATTTTAACAAGGATGCAGAGATCTACGCCCAGGGAGTTGTTAATCTTTACTGATACTATTTAGATCTATCTTAAATGTTGGTATGTCTCCTATGATAAGATTTTTTAAGTTTTCAAAGGATGATGATTCATCAGTTACGAAGATGTTTCTTATCCCCTTTTCATTTGTATTCAAATGAAGTTTAAGTATATAATCTATTATGGCCTCAGAAGAATCCACAAGCTTAATTTCTGGATACAATCTTTTTAGTAAAGGCTTTAATACAGGATAATGAGTACAACCCAGTATAAGTGTATCTATACCCTCAGATATTACATCATCTAAATACTCCCTAATAATAATTTCCGTTACTTTGTGCTCAATCTTCCCCTCTTCCACTAACGGTACTAAAAGGGGACATGCCTTCTGAAAAACGTTTACAGAACCATTTGACAAAGCCCTTAATGTGTTTGCATAAGAACTACTCCTAATGGTGGCTTGTGTCCCTATCACCCCTATTTTGCCATTTTTAGTGGAGTTTAATGCAGATAAACAGCCAGGTTCCACAACACCAATGATAGGTATATCAAAATTATTTCTTAGGTAATCATAAGCATAAGAAGAGGCAGTGTTACAAGCTACCACTACTAAATCCACATGAAAATTATTAACCAAAAACTCAGTCAATTCCTTGCTATAACGAATAATTGTATCCATCGATTTGTTACCATAAGGTACCCTTGCTGTGTCACCGATATAATACATATCCACCGTTTTAAATCTATCAGATATCGATTTAAAAACCGTCAAACCACCAACACCTGAATCAAAGACACCAATCGACATAACTCTCCTTAAATTTTTTTCTATCACAAGGTAGTAAAATAATCATTAAGCTAACTTTTGTCAACTTTCATTTCCCTAAAAATATCACCACCACAAAAACACTCTCCTTTTTTCTCCACTTTATTTTAAAGTTGTTTTTTTTACACAGCATCTCAGCAACGGATAAACCAACCCCTAACCCACTACTGTTATTTTCACCATAATCATTTACCAAGATTAAATATTTTTTCCCTCTGAAAACACCATTTTTTACCAAGAAAAATTTTCCCGAATATTTAGATATGTTATCAAAAAGTAAAAACACCAAAAACTCTAAATCATAAATATTTACCTCTATTTTTAAATCTTTTAATCTATCTTTTATAACCAACTCTTTGGTAAAAAATGTTTTAATGAATCCAGAAATGAATGTTTTAAGATCTACCTCTTGAACGTTCTCAGAATATAGATTTATTTTCTTTATATATTTTTCCATACCCTCCAAATCAGTTCCTAAACTTTTACAGCTTTCTTCTATTCTTTTGGCTGCATTAAGGTTTGAAGATTTAATCAATTCTATATTTATTTTTTGAATCGAAAGAAAATTTCTAAGTTTATGGGAAAAAATCATCAATATTGTCTCAAAGCTATTTGCAAGTCTTTTTTGTTTTAACAGCATTTTATGTACTGTAAAATAGTAGAGTAAAGATATGGCTAATAATATAAAGAAATCCCAATAGATCATCAAATAAACCTTATTTCTAATCCTTTCAACAAAAAAATCTTTTTTTACATAAAAGTAGTTAGGTTTATCCACTTCAAAAAGGATAAAGTTTCTAACAGATACCTCGTTTTTAGATATTTTAAGGTAATCTGGGTATTCAAAAGGGATGTTATTTTTAGAAAGTCTTTTGTAATATATGATCTCCTGACGCAATAACTCTTCTGTCTGAATCTTTATCGATTGAATAAATATAAAATTTATCATTGATAAGCCAAGCATAAGTATGAAAAGAATTAAAACAAACGTTTTTGTCTCAAAACTTATATTTTTCATTTCAACTTATACCCTCTTCCTTTATAAGTTACAATAAAACCTTCCGGCAAAACCCTTCTTAAGTTTTTTATATAAGTCCTAATAGAGTCGGTACCAACACTTTTATCTTTCCAGATATAGTTTAAAATCTTTTCCATAGTCACTATTTTTCCCCTATGCTGAGCTAATAAACACAAAAGCTCCCATTCTATTTTAGACAAAATTATCTCCACTCCATCCACCTTAAGAGATTTTGCAGAGAAATCTATTTCAACATTATCTATGATTAATCTATCCCAACAATAAGTTCTCCTCAATAAAGCATTTATCCTTAAAGCCAGTTCTTTTGGATCAAAGGGTTTTACCAGGTAATCATCGGCTCCATACCTGAAACAGACCTCTTTTGTTGTTATGTCGTTTTTTGCTGTGATTATCAAGATTGGTTGTTTTATGCCCCGTTTTCTTATTTCACAAAGTATATGCTCCCCCTTTTTATCCTTTAACATCAGATCCAATAAAATCAGATCATAACCATCTAACTCATAATAGTCTATTAGATCCAGATCCTTAATTATGTCACAGTAAAACCCTTCTAAGTCTAAATATTCTTTCAAGGATTCAGCTAATGTTGTATCATCCTCAATTAAAAATATCTTCACTGATAACTAACCTTTTATAAAAGGATTATACTTTTTTTCGTCACCTATTGTTGTCAATTCACCATGCCCAGGAATAACCATTACATCATCTGCTAAATTATAAAGCTTTTTTACAGAAATTTCCAATAAGCGAAAGCTACTATAAGGGAAATCAGTTCTACCAACTGAACCAGCAAAAAGAGTATCACCAGTTATCAACAAATTCAAACTCTTTACAAAAAAAGACAGACCACCAGGTGTATGCCCAGGAGTACTAATAATCTCAATATCTGTGACAATATTATTTAGGACAACATCCCCATTTAAATCGATATCTATCTCCGGTGATGCCACAGATGGTAAACCAAAATAACTGGCATGAGCAGATGCCTGATTGACTAAAAACTCATCTTTTTTACTCATGGCAAATTTTACACTGTACCGATCTTTCAGTTCTTTAACTGCACCTATATGATCGAAATGGCCATGGGTATTCAATATCATTACAGGTATCAGATTTTTTGAGGACAAAAACTCATCTATCTTCTCAAAACTACCACCTGGATCAAAAATAAGGGCATATTTATCTTTATAAATTATTATGCAATTTACCTGTAATGGCCCAGAGGGTATAACCGCAAAATCCATAATAACCTCCTCACAATTTTATTATCATTGTAACAGGTCCATCATTAAAAATACTCACTTTCATATCAGCGCCGAAAACACCACTTTTTACATTATCTTCCCCTATTATCCTTTTACAATAGGTGATAAAGCTATCATAAAAAAGCTTAGCCTTTTCTGGTTTTAAAGCATTAGTAAAATCTGGACGTCTACCTTTACTGACATCACCAGCAAGGGTGAACTGACTAATTATAATAACCTCACCATCAACATCGATCACAGATTTTGACATCTTCCCTTGTTCATCCTCAAAAATCCTCAGTTCTATACATTTTTTAGCCATTTTTTCTAATTTTGATTCCTCATCCATATTCTCCATACCGATAAGGATATTTAAACCTTTACCTATCTTGGCAACCATTTTACCATCTACCCAAACAGCACTCTCAATAACCCTTTGAACAACCGCTATCATCTCAAAACCTCCATGATTTTCAAACCACTTAACCTTATAAATAAAAAGTAACAAGCTCCAGATATAACCACTGTTATAAGAACGTGAACATGAAAATACCTAAAAAGGATTATCATAAGATACATAAGAACCGATGACAAAAATATTCTTATAAGGATTCCACCATATACCTTAAAAGAAAAAACATACCCATCTATCATCTTATAAAGAAGAAAAGCATTCACCATAGCAACAATTGAAGAAGAAAGTGCAATACCAGCATGTTTATATTTCATCATAAGCAAATAGTTTAAAAGTGCATTTAAAAACATCATAAAAAAGGCTATTTTAACAGGTGTTTTGGTATCTTTTTTAGAGTAATAAACCCTCGTAAAAAGTCCTACTAATGAATAAAACAAAAGCCCCACAGCATACATTTTTAGGGCTTCCGAGGTATAAATAGTCTCCATCTCTCCAAAAGATTTTCTTTTGTATATCAAGGCAGAGATCTCATAGGATAACGACATAAGACCAACAGTAGCAGGAATGACTATAAAACACAAAGAAATAATAGACTTATCTATAATTTTATATGCTCTCTTATTATCCCCATCAGCAAGAGCTTTGCTCATTTCGGTAAGAGATACTGAACTGAGAGCAACAGAAAAAACCCCTAATGGAAATTGAAATAACCTATTAGCATAATATAAAAAAGATATGCTTCCCGAAGATAAAAAAGATGCAAAAATCCTATCTACAACAAAATTTATCTGGCTTATTCCAAGACCTGCTATAGATGGTAGAATAAGAAGAAACGTTTTTTTAAGATCTGGATCGTTATCTCCAAACCTAACCAATCGAAAATCTTTCTTAAAAGAATATAAAAAAACATACACAAATTGAAACACCCCACCCAAAAATACGCCCCAAGCTAAATATAAGATGTTACAACCATTATAATAACCAGCCACAGCACCTAATATCATAAATATATTCAACATAGCTGTGGATGAATAAGGGATATAGTAGCTTCCCAAAAGGTTTAGATAACCAGTAAGGATAGCCACAGCAGTTACAAAAAGAAGGTATGGCATAACAATTGCAAGCATTATAGCTCCCAAACCCATCAGATATTTATCATCTACATTACCAGGCATAAACAAACCAAGAATGAATTCAGGGAATACATAAATAATTCCGATAAGAAAAAGTATAATCGTAGAAATAACAACTATAAGTTGATTAACATACCTTATTGCAACATCCTTATCATGCTTGTATTTATCAGCCAAAACAGGAATATATGCCGAACTTAAAGCTCCCTCTGCAAAAAGTGCTCTGAATAGATTTGGTACAGCAAAGGCAACAAAAAAAGCATCGGTAACCTTATTTGCCCCAAAAACAGCTGCCACAACCAAATCCCTTATAAGTCCCAACAATCGGCTGGTCAAAATACCTGCTGAAGATTTTAAAAAATAATGAAAAAAACTTCTTCTTTTCACCTAATATCCTCCCTATAAAAACCCAAGTCCTCTGGTGCTGTAGGTGAAACTGCCATTGTTTTAAACCTATCATATATTACAAAACCAGGTGCTCCACCTTTAACTTTTCTAACATACCTCTTCTCAGTCCAATCTACAAGAACATTTTTTTCACTCTTAAACTTACTAAAAAAAGCAGTAATACTACACACAGTTTTTATTAAATCATCCGTAGGTACACTGTTAGTGATTTTGAGAACCACATGGGAAGAAGGTGCATCTTTTACATGAAACCATAAATCATCCTTATCCGATAATTTTAATATTTCATCATTACCCAAACTATTTTTACCAACTAAAAGTATCCAATCATTGCTTCTATATTTGTAGTAATTTTTTGCTCTTGTAATAGGGATTTTCTCCTTCTTTTGTGATGGTTTTAAAATGGAATTAACAGCATTATGATCTATTAGGCCATTTTCAATGAAGTAGATTAACTCATTTAAATAATCTATTTCCTGTTTTACTGATGTTATCCTCTTTTGAATTATCGGTAAGGCTCTCTCAAGTCTTTTCCCTTCATTATAGAGCTCTTCAATGTATTTTTGAATAGGGACTTTCACTTCAAGTTCTAGCTTAACTTTATAGATTAACTCCTCATCAAACATGAAAAATTCACCGCTCTTTAAAGCCTCATCTATCCTATATAGATTATTTTTTATCATTTCAGCTTGATCAAGAAAATGTTGAAAACATTCTGCTGCTTCCAGCTCCTTCTCTACCTTCGATAAGGTAGACAATTTTTGCGAGATCTTATTTTTTATCTGTTTTAAAAGTTGTTGAGCATCTTTTGACTCATTCGTAGAAGTAGGCGGTATGTACTCATCTATTTTTACAGCCAATAAATCCCCTGTAAGATTAAAGGGATAGGCTTTGCCAAATTCATCCAGATAAATTGTATCTTCATGTAGATACAACTTCATCAAATCAACAGCATCATCAAAATCCCCCACCACTTCCACTAATTTATTAGCAAAATCTGTAGTTTTCTTGTAAAAACCTTCATACTTACTAAAATCTTTTTCATTACCAGTGTTATCAAGACTAAATCTTTTGTTTGACTTAAAAGGTTGATATTTTGTGCCAATATTTATCACCCTGTCTGCATCAATATTTTTTCCGGTTAAATTGAATAAAATTATATTTTTTTCATCTAAAATAAAAAAATTGGAGTTCCCACCTACCACTTCAAACACCAATTTATAGACCTCATAATCTCCAGAAATCTTCTGCTTTGCAACCTTGATATAGAATAGTCTATCATAACCCTTCTGCTTTATTTCAACTATCTTTGAGGAATTGACTTTAGAAAATATCTCTTTACCATCAAACTCTTTTTTAAAAAAAATCCACCCATAAGAAACATCAAAAACCAAATAAATCTTCTCTGAACGTACATAAAATATTAGACAGAGCATATTATGGTTTAAAAGCACCTTGTTTAAACTTTCTATATTTTTTTTCTTCAAAAAATTTATAAATTTGAACAACAATAAACCATCCATCTCAAATCACCTGTAAATATTAATCATAAAAGAAAAAGAGTTTTTAATTGACTCAGAGATTACTTCTGCTGTAAAAACTTTTCAAACATCTTTTTATCATTAGCTTTTAAATAAGCTTCTTCTGGTGATATTATTTTATTCATCAAATAGTCCAATATTACCTGATCCATCATCTGCATTCCATCTGCTTTCCCCGTTTGCATAATTGAAGGGATCTGAAATATTTTCCCCTCCCTTATAAGGTTTGATATAGCACTGTTCACCACCATAATCTCCAAAGCAGCAATTCTTCCAGGCTTATCACACCTTTTAAGAAGTTGTTGGGATATGACCCCTTTCAAAGATTCAGAGAGCATTGTTCTTATTTGTGCTTGCTGACCTGCCGGAAAAGCATCTATTATACGATCCACCGTTTTAGGCGCTGAGTTTGTATGTAGTGTGCCAAACACAAGGTGACCAGTTTCGGCTGCTGTTATTGCAAGCTCAATGGTCTCAAGGTCCCTCATCTCACCCACTAAAATAACATCTGGATCCTCTCTCAATGCAGCCCTTAATGCTGATGCAAACGACTCTGTCATTGTCCCAACTTCCCTATGGTTTACAAGACAGCCTTTACTTTCATGGACAAACTCTACTGGATCCTCAATAGTTAAAATATGATCTTTTCTATTTCTGTTAATGTAATCAATGATTGCAGCAAGCGTTGTGGATTTTCCACTACCTGTAGGTCCAGTCACTAATACCAGACCCCTTGATAGATTTGCAAATTTTAAAACCTGAGGTGGAAGACCAAGATCCTCTGCTGAAAGAATCTTAGACGGAATAAGCCTAAATACAGCAGCTATACCCCTTTTTTGATAAAAATAGTTGGCCCTAAACCTTGCTAATCCAGGTATCTCATAGGCAAAATCAAGATCCTTTTTCTTTAAAAAATATTGTTTTTGTTCTTCTGTGATGATCTCAAATAATAACATTTGTAGAATTTCATTTGTTAGTTCCTGATACTTTATCTCTTCAAGCTCACCATGTTTTCTCACTAATGGCTTACACCCACTGCTCAAGTGTAAATCGCTACAATTATTTTCCATCATATACTTAAAAAAAGCATCTATCTTCGCCATAAGCCACCTACTCAAAAACCAAATTTGTACCATCAAATCTTACATAGGGATAACCATACAACTTTTCTTCTCTATAAAAAACATAACTTGGACCACAATGCTTCATATTTGTGAAAATTAACCCTTTTTCCGGCCTAACCATGATCATAACCATAAATGAACAATTACTACCATGATATTCCTCATAAAAAAGATCCCAATCCTTTGCTAAGCAATGACGAATAGACTCAAAAGTGTCTATGTGTTTATCTAAAAAAATCCTTTCTTTTCCCGATGGAGCCCACCTATATATCGCTAAATACCCTTGTTCATCAACAAAAAAGTCGTACCTTGTATTCAGTTGAAAATTAAGGTTTGACAAAATACCTACAGCCTCCTCAAACTGAACATCTCTAAGGGTATCTAAAATCTCCATTATATTTTCAGCAGATCCCACAGCAAGGGTAACATGTTTTCCTGAATACTTATTGAAATATTCTAAAATCTCGTTATCAAAGGGATCATCAGTAACCACCGTAATAGTTTTATCATCAACAAAAATAGGTATAGCTTTATGTTTTTTCATAAAAGAGTAAGAAAATCTGTTTATAAGTTCTAAGTCAACCTGCTCCCTATTTATTATTACAAAAGGTAAATCTATCTGTTTGCTTATAACGTAATCCAACTGAGACTGAGTTATCTTACCCAGCCTAACCAATGCTTCTCCAAGCCTTATTTTCTCTTTTTTTTGAAATTCCAACCCCTCTTCCAAATCTGTATCTGTTATCAAACCCATCTCCTTTAAGATCACACCCAAATTTCTATTAGCCATGCTCATCCTCTATATAATATTTATCTTTTAAAAGATTATCTATGCTATTTAAATAATAATCAAAAAAACCTGAGCTCTCAAGGGTAGAAATATGATGTTTAACAGTCTTTAATTTAACACTATAATACCTCTCAAGAATGATCGAAAGGTCCTCATCACCTATGAGATGCAACATAAAATAGGTGTCAGGAATAGCAGCTAATACCTTATCAGAAGCAGAGTACTGAAACTTATTCAAATCGATAAGGATTTCAGAAAATAGCTTTATCTCTTCCTCATCATAATTTCTAAGTGTCAGAATCTCAACCAAGTGTCTTAAAGCATTTGAATATACCTTAGGCTTGAAAGATAATCTGGGTATATTAGAAAAATAATACTTTTTAATATTTTCTTTATAAAAATTTTCAATATCTAAAATAAACTCATATTCATCCTGAAGTTCAGTATTACCCTGATAGACTGACAAACCGTTTAACAGAATCTCTTTGGCATTAGCAAACCTTTTGTGCAATAAAAGCTCATAAGCAATACGCATATAATCTTTATATCGTAATGCATGTTTAGAATGCTGTTCTTTATAAAGCATCAATGCATTATCAAAATCGGCCATCATTACTTTATAGGTTATATATAATGTTTGAGCAACATTTTGATACCCATCATACTGCATAAGCTTTACTATATATTTAAAAGCAGTTTCTGTTTTACCCACATCTAAAAGACTATCAGCTATCAAAAAAACTACCTCTATGTCATCGGAAAACGCCTTTTCATAAGCAACGAAATAATCAATGGATTTACTCCGATCACCTTTAAAAAGATGATATTTTCCTAATACTCTACAAACCTTTTTAAGAAATTCCTCATCCTCACCAAATCTAACAAACATTTTTGTTATTTCATCGTTTGCTTTTTCAAGATCACCTTTTTCTATAGTATTTTCAATATCTTTAAATAAACGATCTATAAAACTTAATTTGTTCACTGAAGCTGCTCCTTGTGTAAAGCATAAAGGTCCCTCACAGTCCTATAAGTATCAGAAAGTTGAATAATCATCTTGTTAAAGACCTCAGCTGTTGCCATGGCATCACCCAAGGCTGTGTGCCTTCCATTGCATTTTACTTTGTAGAACTCCAATAGGAAATCAAGGCTAACGTGATCATTTCTCCTTGCTATCCCCCTTGTATAAATAAACATAGTATCGAGGTACTTTTGTTTGAGGCCGCAACCAAAGGTCTCCATTAGCTCTTTGGATATCATATCGATATCAAACTTTATATGGTGACCAACCAGAATAGATTTCCTTATAAATTTCATAAACTCAGGCATAACCTCTACAACAAATGGCTTATTTCTTACCATTTCATCCGTTATACCATGCCATTTTATCGACTCTTTATCAATTTCTTTGCCTGGATTTATAAAAACATTATAATAATCAATGATTTTAAAATTCCTTATTTTTACAGCTGCCAGATTAATAATCTTTGCAGTAGCTATATCCAGCCCAGTAGTCTCAGTATCCACCACACAAAACTCGGCATCAAACAGCGATTTATTCATAAAATCTGATTTGTTGTATACATTACATATTTTTACAACATAGTTAATAATCGGATCCTTGTGGGAAAACATCGACTTTGCTTTAAAGATCTTTCCTAACATCTTTACCCCCATAACAAATTAAATGAAATTAAGTCTTTTAGCAAGAAATTTTTTTTACATAAAATCCTATTGACTAAAAGGCCCATAAAAAGTAATAAAAAGCTATGACACAATATCAATATACTGGAAAGATTGAAGTAAGATACTCCGATTTGGACGCTTATGGCCACGTAAACCATGCTACCTACTTTACCTATTTAGAAACTGTAAGGACAAATATTTTTATCAATGAATTCGAAGAATTACTTAAAAATGATATCCATCTCATAATAGTAAGTGCAAGCTGTGACTATAAAAAGCCTATACATCTCGGGAATGATGTTTTCGTTTCTTTTTGGACTAAAGAGATAAAAAAAACATCTTTCACACTTCAATACCACATACACGATGGAAAAGGGGTAAGTTACGCTTCCGCTGAAACCACATTGGTCGCCTTTGATAATAAAAAAAAGAAACCCACACTACTACCATCTATCATAACAAACAAAATCATTACATAACAATAAAATACAAAAAACTCTTGCATTTAAAATAAAATTGCGTTATATTCAAAATATAGCCCGGCTATCTAATGCTTCATAATCCTCCCCTTTAAGAAGCTTGCCGGGATTTTTTTAAATACACCTTGGAGTAAATATTGAAAACTAAGGTTTTGGTTTTATTTAGTTTTGTTTTGTTGATATTTTTAAGTACAGGTTGTTCCACTAAAGGTTTTGTCAAAGCTGATAAGATTCAATATACCATACAAGCTGGAGCATTTTCTAATTTTGACAACGTTCAAAAATTTATGGATAAGCTCGCTGCAAAAGGGTTAGACCCCTATTATTTTAAAGATGACAATGGCTTATATAAGGTAAGATTTGGTAATTTTTACACATTAGAAGCTGCAAAATGGACTGCTGAAAAATTAAAAGAAGATTTGGTAATTGAGGAATACGTTATAGTTACACCCGATAGTTTTAGATATCAAAAGATAGATAACAATGACTTGAGGGAACAGATCATAAATACCGCCATGAACTATTTAGGTACACCCTATATGAGAGGTGGTAATAGTGAAGATGGATTTGATTGTAGTGGTTTTGTCCAAACTGTATTTAGGTTAAACGGTATAGAATTACCCAGAACATCCAAAGAACAATTTGCCAAAGGTGATACCATAAGAGATGAACTCAGACGTGGAGATTTAGTTTTTTTTAAAATTAATGGGAAAAACATATCCCATGTTGGCATATATATTGGTGATGGTAAATTTATCCATGCCCCAAGAGTAAACCAAAAAGTGAGAGTAGAAGATCTGGACCTACCTTATTATAAAAAACGCTATGTGGGAGCAAAAACCTATCTAAATGACATATCCATTAACACAGCCAATAAATAATAACCACCTTCTATCTACAGAAGATATAAATCGACTTGATGTAATAAGGTTTGAAGGTATTATTCATTACATCGATACCGATGAAAAATTAGACCTTTGTGCCTTACCCCTTGTAAAACATGTAGGTTTTGATACAGAAACAAGACCTTCCTTTAAGAAAAACCTTCACTACGATATATCATTAATCCAAATAGCTACTGATGAGGAAGCCTTTCTTTTTCATATCTCCAAAATTAAAAACAATAAAAAGATCTTTGATTACCTCAGAGACACCAGTATAACTAAAATAGGTGCAGGAATAGATGATGATTTAAGAAAACTAAACAACAAAGCCATACCCAATTTAAATAAAATCTCATTTTTAGATATACAAAAATTAGCAAAAAAATTACATTTACCAAAATCTAATCTAAAATATTTAACCGCAGTTTTTTTAAATAGAAGAATCATAAAATCATCCCAAACATCCAACTGGGATAGGCATCCCCTCACAGAAAAACAAAAATTATATGCAGCTACCGATGCTTGGGTATGTCTAAAGATTTTTAACGAGATGAATAAAATTTTAGAAACTTTGCAATAATTGTTTTTATCCCAAAATGTTCAAAGTTTACAGTTACCTTAGAGTTTTCACCACTACCTTCAATTTTAATTATTTTCCCATCTCCAAATTTTTCATGGGAAACCCTATCATAACCGATATCGCTTTTTATCATATTATGTTTGATCTCAAAAATGAAAGGTGACGGTTTTAGTATCTGGGGTTTTCCATAAAAAAGCCTTCTATTTACATGGCTTATAAAAAGCATTTCTTTCGATCTCGTAATACCTACATAACACAGTCTTCTCTCCTCTTCCATTTCCAAATCGTTGTCTATTGCCTTATATAGAGGGAAAACACCTTCTTCTAACCCAGTGAGGAAAACTGTATGAAACTCCAATCCCTTAGCAGAATGAATCGTCATCAATTTAATAAAACCTGTAGCATCCTCATCATTACTTGTATACAAAGTGGCATCCGAAAGAAAATCTTTTAGTGTAAGTTCCCCATCTTCCTCTTTTTGCACAGCAGCATTTATAAGTTCATTTATATTGTCCATCCTTCTTTCAACTTCGTACATATCTTCATACTGAGATAAAAAATTTTCATACTCTATTTTGTCCACAATATTTTTGATCATCTCAGAAACTTTTAAATGTTCAAATCCGTCAAACAGAACGATAAACTCATCAAAACTTTTTTTAACCCTGTCTGTAAATGTATTATAAAGCTCTTTTATAGATGTCAAAATATCTACACCATTTTCTAAGGTGAAAGCAGATACCTTTTCAATGGTTGCATCACCGATGTGTCTTGGTGGTATCTTTATAGCCCTTTTAAAAGACTGAATATCATAAGGGTTTGAGTAAAACCTTAAAAAAGCAAGTATATCCTTTATCTCTTTTCTTCCATAAAAACCTACGCTTCCTATTACTTTATAGGGTAATCTTTTATTGTTTAGCTCCACTTCAAAGTTTCTCGATTGGGCATTTGCTCTATAGAGAATAGCAATATCGTTGAGTTCTACTCCCAAGTTAACAAGCTCTTGAATTTTATTGGCAACAAAAGCAGCTTCCTCAATTTCATTCTCAAAACATTGTATTACCACATGCCCCATCTCCTTTTTATAGGATTGTAGCTCTTTAACCCTTCTATACCGATTATTAGAAATCAGACAGTTGGCTGCATGAAGTATATTAAATCCGCTTCTGTAATTATCTACTAATTTTACAATTTTTACACTTGGGAAATACTGATCAAAGTTCAAAATATTCTTTATTTCAGCACCTCGCCAACCATAAATAGATTGATCATCATCTCCAACAGCAGTAACCCTTCCATCACTATCGGATAGATTTATGAGAAATTCCAATTGAATCCCATTCGTATCCTGAAACTCATCCACCAGTATATATTTAAAAAGTGTTTTGTAAAAGTACTTCACCTCAGGAAATCTTTTTAATATTCTTAGGGCTAAGGAAAGCATATCATCGAAATCTATCATAGACATAGATTTCAAAACAGATTGATAGTTAGCAAATACTTCATCAAATTTGTACTCATCAAAAGATAAATTAACTTCGTTAACAAATTCCATAGTATTTTTAAAGTTACTGATCGAACTGAGATATATTTTTGGTGGGTATTTTTTAGAATCTATATTAAGATTTTTAAGAATGTCCCTTAAAATAGAAATTCTATCATCCTGATCTATTATCCCAAAATTAGGCGGTAAATCTATAAGATAACCATCCCTTCTTAACATCTTTAAAGCTATTGAATGAAAAGTTCCTATCCAGATACCCCTACTCCTGTTTCCCGTCAAATTTGTTACCCTTTTGGACATTTCATCAGCAGCTTTGTTTGTGAATGTCATAGCCAAAATATTTTCTGGAGCAATGTTTAACTCTTTGATAATATAAGCAATCTTATGAGTAATTACTTTAGTTTTGCCTGTACCTGCACCAGCAATAACCAACAATGGCCCATCATTATAAAGAACTGCATCTTTTTGAGACTGATTCAAATCGTCTAACATCAGTTCTGTTCTTTGTAACTTACTAATGTTTTTAGATAAGCATTCTCACTTAAATAAAGATATAGCCTGCCCAAGACATCCTTCCTTTTATCGTCACTTATATAGTCAGACTCTTCAATCAATTGTTTAAGCCTTCTTTCTATGTCCTTAATATCATAGTCAAGATCGTCAAGTATATCTAAAATATTCTGAGCCTCCAAAAGATTGGTTACCTCGTAATTACCCTCATCATCGAATACAACAGAAAACTCAGTGGGGTGCGTAAAAAGATTGTGTTGCATACCCAATATCTCCTGATAAGCACCAACAAGAAAGAAAGCCAAAAAATACTCCTCTTTGTTTACATCCACATCATGTAAAAATAATGGTTTGCGTATATCAAATGCTATCTCTCCATCACTATCACAAGTTATATCCCACAAACTAGCAGACCTTGTCGGTTTTTCATTTAGTCTATCAAGGGGTGCAACAGGAAAAGTCTGACCCAATCCCCAATAGTCCGGTAAACTTTGAAAAAATGAGCAGTTTAATAAATATTTTTCCTGTATCATATTTTGGATAGTGAGTATCTCATCATATTTTTTATTTTTTAGTAAATCTACAGCTTTCTTGATAATAAGATGAACCAATATCTCCGTATTACTTCTATCCAATAAATCGATGTAACCTAAATCAAAAAGTGTAAGCAACGATTCCATATGATCCAAACTGTCGTGCAGATACTCTATCGCATTTTTTTCATTCATAAGATTGTAAAGCTCATAAAGCTCATCAATCAAAGGCGGATTTTTTGGCTTCAGCTGAAGTTCTCGTTGGTCATATTCCTGCGAAAAAAGCTCCAAAACCGGAGCAACCAATACCGCATGCTTTGCAGCCACAAACCTACCAGCTTCAATAAAAATATCTGGATCTGGGACATGCTTGTTATGGGCAATGGTTTTTAATAGGAAAACTACGTCACTAGCATATTCTTCTAATGTATAGTGTCTATGGGCCAATCCTTCGTGTTGAGCATACTCCACGGCAAGGCCTCCACCAAGATCGATAGCTTTTAGATTGTGGGCTCCCATCTTGTATAGCTCTGCATGAATATTACCAGCTTCCCTCAAAGCTTTCTTTAAAGGTGAAATCTCACTGATTTGTGATCCAATATGGAAATGTATCATTGTAAAATATTCCAGCATATTACCATTTTTCAGCATGTTCATAGCTTCCAACAACTCTGTGGATGTAAGCCCAAACTTAGAATTTATACCACCACTTTTTGCCCAGATTCCTATACCAGAACTATGAAGTCTTATTCTAAGGCCTATTTTTGGATAGGGTTTGCCCATCTCTTTTGCTACAGTTAAAATGGTCTCAAGTTCGTTTAATCCTTCAATTGTAATGGTTATATCGTGCCCCATCTTTGCTGCGATAAACCCAAGTGAGATCATCTCTTTGTCCTTAAAACCGTTTACCATAATGGGACAACCACTGTTATTATAAGCCATAGCGATTATCAACTCCGGTTTACTACCAGCTTCCAAACCATAAGGCATACCTTTTGTCATCTCCATTAGGGGAATCACAAAATTTGGAAACTGATTGACCTTTAGAGGAAAAAGGGCATTAAAAGAACCTTGATAACCATACTCCTTCATAGACTTTTTAAATGTTTTAAAAAGCATATCTATCTGCTCTTTCACAAGATGTGGGAACCTAATTAGTAAAGGTCCTTTATAACCTTCATCCCTTATCTCCTTTACAATATCTATGATAGCCGGTTTTTTCCCATAATTAACCACAATCTTACCTTTTTCTATCTTAAAGTCCTCATCAGACCAGATTTTTATACCATAATCCATCATGAGCTACCCCCTATTTTACTTCCACGAAAATATTATATAAAAAATTCAAAAAGTCTATCGTTTTTTAAACAACATAGATATTGACTTTAGTGACAAAACTGTATATAAGTAGCCTATGAATTGGAATATAGCCCATAAAACAAAAATCTGTAAAATTAATCCCTGTTACTCAGATATCTATTCTTACTTTTTCTTCTTCTTTTACTTTTTCTTTTTTGGAGGATACCGCTTGAGGTGATACCTGTTTACATTGGAAAACAGGAGCCGCAGGCGGGAGATCCCCACTTGCGGCTCTTTTTTTTATATCTATAAACTTATAGGAGGTATTATATATGATTGTTGTAATGCAAATTGGTTCAAAAGAAAATGAGTTAAATGAAGTTTGCAAAAAAGCAGAGTCTTTAGGTTTTACCCCACATATTATTTATGGAAAAGAGCGCAACGTAGTGGGACTGGTGGGCCTTGGAGATAGAGAAAACGTTAGAATAATTGAAGATTTACCTGGTGTAGATAGAGTTGTCCCCATTACAAAACCATACAAATTATCAAGCAGAGAAGTTAAAAAAGAGTCCAGTATCGTTGAAGTAGGTGATGTAAAATTCGGAGGCGAAGAGATCGTTGTAATAGCAGGACCATGTTCTGTAGAATCTGAAGAACAAATAGTAAAAACTGCTGAATATGTAAAAGCCGCCGGTGCAAAAATGCTTAGAGGAGGTGCATTCAAACCAAGAACCTCTCCCTATGCTTTTCAAGGCTTAGGTGAAGAAGGTCTAAAACTTTTAGCCAAAGCAAGAGATATTACGGGATTACCAGTGGTCACAGAAGTAGTAAATCCAAAAGATGTAGATCTTGTTTACAAATACACTGATATGTTCCAAGTAGGAGCGAGAAATATTCAAAACTTTGCCCTTTTAACCATGTTAGGACAGACAGG
>JAOAHS010000025.1 GCA_026415135.1 Calditerrivibrio sp.
AGGTTGGCAAAAAAGACATATTTAATTTAATGGGTTTGTTTTTGATTTATAGCGGTGAGGATTATAAATTATGTTTTTCAAGTACCATATCTATCAATTGTTGTAAGATGACCTGTCTGAAATAACAGGTTTGGTGTACCAAGAGATTCTATTTTATAGGCTGAAAAGGAACTACTCTTTACCTTATTCCTTATATTTTTGTCTCTTGTGAGAATGTAGTTTTTTATTATGCCAAAAGTATTGTAAGAGTGGATATAGAGCTCTTTTACTTGACATCGTTATTTATTTAATTATAATAACCCTTTAAAAAAATCGAAGCGGAGGTATGTTATGGCTCAGATGAGAACATTGAAGAAACTTACTAAATTAAAGAAGATCAAGTCCCAGGGTTTTAGGGCAAGAAGGGCAACAAAGGGTGGTAGAAATGTATTAAGCAGAAGAAGAGCAAAAGGAAGAAAGAGATTAGCACTTTAAGAAGTGAAGATTTTGGGAAAAACCTAAGGCTTAGGAAATTTGCTGAATTTAAACTCCTTTTTTCAAAAGGGAAAAAGCACTTTTCAAAATATTTTTGTATATATTATAAAGAAGGTATTGGTCGTATTGGTATTGTAGTCGGTAAAAAAGTATCAAAAAGTGCCGTTGATAGAAACTTGATAAAAAGGAGAATCAGGCATATTTTTAGGACTAATAAAGAACTCTTTTCTGATTTGGATGTTGTTGTAGTTGCTCAACCTTTATCTTTGTATGCAACTTATGGAGAGCTTTTGGAAGATGTTAGAGAAAGTTTTAAAAAGATTCGTGATTGCTGTGATTAAGATCTATAAATATATTATATCTCCCTATCTGGGAAATAATTGTCGTTTTTATCCTTCATGCTCGGTTTATGCTATCGAGGCTATTGAGAAGAAAGGTGTTTTCAGGGGAGTTTTGTTGAGTATATGGCGTATATTAAGATGCAATCCTTTTAACAGGGGAGGAGTTGACTATGTTAAGTAACAAACAATTCTGGAGGATATCTTAGATGGATAAAAGAACACTTATCGCTGTGGCTATCAGTATAGTTATTTTGCTTGTTTATCAATTCTTTTTTGCACCTGCACCTGCTCCTGTTGTTCAGGACAATACGGCAATCAAGAATATCCAAGACAACAAAGCCAATAAGGTTGAAGATGTAAAAAAATTGGAACCTGAAAGAAAGGTTAAAACATTTCATACTCACAAGATCTCAAATGGTGTTTTGGATGTATATTTTGATGTTAAAAGTGGTGATATAAATAAAGTATCAGTTGTGAAGTATAGGGATAAGAAATTACCGGTGGTAACTTTTAAATCGGATATGAATAATTATTTAGAGGTTTTTCAGGGTTATAGCGATAATTACAGCATGGAAGTAAAAGAACAGGACGGGGATAAGATAATCATCTTTTCTTCCCTTTACAATAATATAGGAATAACAAAAACGTATATACTTCAAAAAGATAGTTATCTCATAAAATTGAATCTAAAGATAACAAACAACTCAGATCAGACTGTGAAGCTCAATGGTGGTTTAAAAGTTGGTCCTGGTTTTGGAGAGGGTTTTGAGAAGAGTAGTTATGTTTTTGAGGGCGCTATAGTTTACAGTGGCGACAAAAAAGAAGAGATAGCAATAGATAAAGCAAAAGAGCCTGTGAAGATAGATGCTCCTAAATGGATAGCTTATACAACGAAGTACTACCTTTTTGCAGCTATAGATGGTAACTTAGAATATGGTTCGATCGAAAATCAAGATGGAATGGCTGTTGTAAAGGGTGGTAAGAATATAATCCTCAATCCTAAATCTTCGTCGGATATTAAATTCAATGTGTATGTAGGTCCAAAAGAGTATGATCTTTTAAAGAGTTTTAAGATGGGTTTGGAACATAGTATAGATTTTGGTTGGTTTAAATTTTTGGCTGTTCCTATGCTCAAATTTATGATTTTTATTTATGATTATGCCAAAAATTATGGGGTGGCGATAGTTATACTTACAATTATAGTCAAGTTACTTACATATCCTTTGACCATTAAAAGTATGGTTTCCATGAAAAAGATGCAACAGATCCAGCCAAAGCTTATGGAGATCAGAGAAAAGTTTAAAAATGATCCCCAAAAGATGAACAATGCTATGATGGAGGTATATAAAAAACATGGTGTAAATCCAATGGGTGGTTGCCTACCAATGTTGGTGCAGATACCTATATTCTTTGCTTTATATAAAGCCTTGTTGGTGTCTGTGGAGCTTAAAGGTTCACCCTTTATTTTTTGGATAACTGATTTGTCGGAGAAAGATCCCTATTATATAACACCTATTATTATGGGTATTACGATGTTTATCCAGCAAAAAATGACACCATCTACAATGGATCCTATGCAACAAAAGATCTTTTTGGCTATGCCTATAATATTTACCTTTCTGTTTTTGGGTTTTCCTTCGGGGCTTGTTTTGTATTGGTTAACAAACAACATATTATCTATCATTCAACAGTATTATATTAATAAAAAATTGGCTTGAGGTAGTTTATGAAATATTTTGAGATAGAATGTTATGATGTAGAAGAAGGTATTTCTGATTTTTTGAACAAAAATAAAATTCCCAGAGAGTTTGTTACCTACGAAGTCATAGAGCAGGGATCTAAAGGCATACTTGGTTTCGGTAAAAAGATGTCTAAGATCATGATAAAATTTGATGAGTTTGAGTTTCTGAAAAGACGAGCAAAGGTTATTATCCATGAAATCTTAGAAAAAGCTGGGTTTGATGATTTTCAGATAGAGGTCAAAGATGATAAGCCGAGGTATGTTTTTAATATCATCTCACCAGATTCGAAACTTTTGGTGGGGAAGTTTGCCCAGACATTGAACGCCTTGCAGGAACTCGTTGATAGGATGCTCAATATTGAAGAGTATCCAGATGTGGAGATTATAGTTGATGTTGAAGGGTATAGGGATAGAGTAACTAAACACCTTACTGAAAAAGCTTTGAATGCTGCTGATATGGTGAAAAAAACGGGTAAAGTACAGAAGCTTCCCCCTATGATCACTATAATAAGAAGGGATATACATAAGGTTGTTAACAATATTGATGGGGTCAGAACTGAAAGCTCTGGCACAGGTGATATAAAGACTATATTTATAGTCCCCACAGCTAAAAATAATACGAGAAGAAGGGGGAAAAATGGTTAAATTTTTACTTTTTATAGTGTTGGCTTATGTAGCATATAAGCTTTTTACAAGGTCTAATAAAAATGAGGTAGAAGTCAAAGATACCTCTAAGAATGAAACCCCAGTAGAATTGGTAAAAGATCCTACATGCGGTACTTTTGTGGAAAAGACTAGCAATATAAAAGTAAAGTATTATGATAATCTATACTATTTTTGTTCTGAAGATTGCAGGCAAAAGTTTATAGAAAAGATGAAACAAGAGGGATGATATGCAAATTTTTCTTGATACTGCAAATTTAGAGGAAATAAGAAAAGGTGTTGAGCTTGGCGTAATTGATGGTGTTACCACAAATCCAAGTTTGGTGGCTAAGGAGAAAAAAGATTTTAAAATACTTGTCAAAGAGATATGTGATCTTGTAAAGGCTCCTGTAAGTGCTGAAGTGATCTCTCTTGATTGTGAAGGGATGGTGAAGGAGGCAGTAGAGCTTGTTGGTATAAGTGAACATGTAGTAATTAAAATACCTTTTACTGCTGAAGGGCTTAGGGCTACCCAGATTCTTTTTGAAAAAAACATAAAGGTTAATATGACGTTAATCTTTTCGCTGAATCAAGCTTTGTTGGCTTGTAAAGCTGGTGCGAGATATATAAGCCCCTTTGTGGGTAGGTTGGATGATATTGGCCATAATGGGTTTGGTTTGGCAATAGATTGTCAGAATATGATAGATAGTTATGGATTTGGTTGTGAAGTAATAGCTGCCAGTATTAGGCATCCCAATCATGTGGTTACAGCTATTCAACATGGGATAGATATTGTTACTATACCGTATCCTATTTTAGAACAGATGATGAAGCACCCTTTAACTGATATTGGTATTGAAAAGTTTTTGTCAGATTGGAAAAAGACAAGTATTTAATATGCGTTGGACGGTGGTTAGACCACCGTTTTTTTAAAACGATGGTGGATAATTGACCCAAAGTACTTCGGTTATACCATCGTGGGCATTTTTCCATGAGTGGGGAACGGTGGATTTGTAAACTGCGGAATCCCCTTCCTCCAGTATGAAATGTTCTCCATCTACGACGATTTCTAATTTCCCTTTCATAACATAAGCAAATTCTTCACCTGTATGGCTATGCTGTTCTTTTCCACTGAAGGCCCCGGGTTCTAAAATCATATAAAGGGCCTGTAATTCTGAATCACTAAACTGCGGTCTTAGAAGCTCATAGATTACTTTCGATTTAGGGTTTGTCATTCTGTTTCTATCGCCTTTTTTTACGATGATCCGTTGGTTTTTGGATGGTGTTTCAAAAAAGTACATCATATTTACATCTAAAGCATCTGCGATCTTTTTGAGGGAAGATACAGTAGGAGAAACGAGATCCCTTTCCACTTGTGATAAAAAGCCAAGGGAGCACCCGGAGATTTTTGATAGTTGCCTTAATGTAAGATTTTTTTTCAACCTAAGTTCTACTATTTTTTTGCCAATGCTCATGTGTTCATTTTATAAAACATTTTAAAGTTTGTCAATAACTATTTTTTCTTTATTATGTGGGAAATAATAAGATTTTTTGGGCGATAAACTGTTCATTTAATTTTATTGTTTTTTTACAGGTTTAAGTATAACTTTATTATTTTAAACAGAACAGAAAATTTAATTTCTAATAAAAGTTATGGTGTGTTTTTTACTGGAGATAAATAAAAAAATGTTTGACAAAGTGTTTTAGTTTGGGTATAAGGGAGTTCATAATTTAGAACTTAAAACAAAATAACATGTTAGGAGGTAGTATGAAAAAAGTTGTACTTTCTGGAGTGGTTGCAGCTATGTTGGGTCTTAGCAGTGTAGCTTTTGCAGCTGGTGAGCTTTCATTGGGTATTCAGGGGCCAGAGACAGGTAATTTGGCAACATATGGTCAGAAGACATTAGCTGGTGCTAAGTTGGCTGTTGATGAGATTAATGCTGCTGGTGGTATAAATGGGAAAACGTTGAAACTCATCAATTATGATAGCAGAGGTGATAAGGCTGAATCTGCAAACATCATTCAGAGGTTCATCAATAAAGACAAGGTTTGTGGTGTTATAGGCGAACCTACTTCGGGAGCCACCTTTGTTATTGGACCTATAGCAAACAAGGCATCATTACCTGTTATATCTGCTGGTGCTACTGCTGACGGAGTTGTTGAGGGGAAACCTTTTGTTTTTAGAAATACTTTGTTAGATTCTGATGGTGCTCCTGCTACGCTCAAATATTTGATGGATTCTAAGAAGTGGAAAAACTTTGTTTTGATTACTTCTGTTAATAACGATTATAGCGTATCAATGTCTAAGATCTTCACAAATGCTGCTAAAAAGTTTGGGGCTAACATAGTGGGTGAGCAAAAAGTATCCGATGGTGACAAAGATTTTTCTGCTCAGGTAACGGCTATTAAAAACCTTAAATTTGATGCGATTCTTTATACTGGATATTATCCAGAGGCTGCACTCTTACTTCTTGAGCTGAGGAAGCAAGGGATAAATGCACCGATAGTCGGTGGTGATGGTTTGCTTTCCCCAGATCTCTGGAAAGTTGCTAAAGATGCCGCTCTTGGATCCATTATTTATGCTGGTTTCTCACCAGAGGCCAAAGCTAAAAAAGTTCAAGAGTTTGTAGAAAAGATGAAGTCTCGTGGTGAGGCTGACATGTTCTCTGCTCAGGGTTATGATGCTGTGTATCTTTTTGCTGAGGCTATGAAGAAAGCTAAGGTGACAAACTGTGAGGATGTTAAACAAAGAACAGCTATAAAAGATGCTTTAGCAAAAATGCCTGAATTTGATGGTGTAAGTGGTAAGATGAAGTTTGATAAAGAAGGTAACGCTATCAAAAAACCTTTTATTCAGGAAGTGGCAAAAAGAGCTAATGGTGAATACTATCTTAAGTTGTTGAACGAGTAATTTATGTATATGTTGGGGGTGTTACCCCCAACTTTTTTAGTAATACCTTATAATCTAAAAATCAAATCATAAGGAGATACTGTGCTTAGCTCACTTTATCAACAGATTTTGAATGGAATTACGGTTGGTAGTATTTACTCCCTTGTGGCCTTGGGATATACCATGGTTTATGGTATAATTAAGCTAATAAATTTTGCCCATGGTGATATCTTTATGGTAGGGGCGTTTATTGGTTTGGTTCTTTCTCTTAAGTTTGGTGCTAATTTTATATTGGTGATATTTTTTGCGATGGTGTTAACATCTTTTCTGGGAGTTTTGGTGGAAAAAATTGCCTATAATCCTTTGAGAAACAGGAATTCGGCGAGGATATCTGCTTTGATAAGTGCTATTGGTGTTTCTATCTTTATTTCAAACTTAGTAGTGCTCATTAACGGCCCTCAAAATGAATCTTATCCTGCACTTTTACCAAACAATATTTTGCAAATATTGATAATACTGATTTCTATTGGTCTTATGTATGGCCTTTATTATATAGTTCATAACACTAAAATAGGCATAGCTATGAGGGCAGTTTCATATAATGTGAATACTGCGAGATTAATGGGTATTAATCCAGATGTTGTTATATCTTTTACTTTTGCAATAGGGTCTTTTTTAGCAGGTGCTGCTGGGGTTCTTGTGGGTACCTATTATAGAGCTGTTGATCCTTTTATGGGTATGATGTTTGGGTTGAAGGCTTTTATTGCAGCAGTATTAGGTGGAATAGGAAGTATTCCCGGTGCTATGGTTGGGGGTCTTATTCTTGGTCTTACAGAGGTTTTAGGGGTGGCTTTTATCTCTTCCTCTTTTAGGGATGCTATAGCTTTTGGTATACTTATAATCATATTGATAGTAAAGCCATCTGGTCTTTTTGGCAAGAAAACCAAAGAAAAGGTATAACGAGGTAGCGATGGATTTTTCATTTTTGTTTAATGACTATGTTGTTCAAGTAGCTACAAACACCGGAATTAACATAATAATGGTTTTAGGACTAAACCTTATCACGGGTGTGACTGGCCAGCTTTCCCTGGGGCATGCTGCATTCATGAGTATTGGAGCTTATTCTTCAGCTCTTGTGTCTACAAAATTGGGGGCACCTTTTATAGTATCCCTCTTGTGTGGAACTTTTACAGGGGCTATCTTCGGAGCCATTTTGGGGATACCTATATTGAGACTAAGGGGTGATTATCTTGCGATAGCAACCCTTGGGTTTGGGGAGATCATAAGAGTGTTTTTACTGAACACCGATTTCGTAGGCGGTGCTCTGGGGATTTATAATATACCTGATAAGACAAATTTCTGGATTGTATTGGGATTAGTTATATTCTCAATAGTTTTTATGCAGAGGCTTGAAAAGTCAAGGCATGGAATGGCTATAAAGAGTATTAGAGAAGATGAGATAGCCTCAGAAATGATGGGGATTAATATCTCAAAATATAAAATCATTTCTTTTACAATAGGTTCTGCTTTTGCAGCATTGGGTGGAACTCTTTATGCTCATTTTATGACATATATAAACCCTGTTGACTTCGGTTTTATGAAATCTATTGAGCAGTTATGTATGTTGGTATTAGGTGGTATGGGCTCTATTTTTGGTGCTGTAGCTGGTACAATTGTTTTGAGTACAATCCCTGAATTTTTAAGATTTGCATCCGAATATAGGATGCTTACCTATGGTGTTGTGCTGATTATCATGATGATCTTTAGGCCTCAAGGGCTGTTTGGAAAAATTAAGGTAAATGTATAGGTGAATTATGTCTGAGATTATACTCGAGCTAAAAAATATATCGATGCACTTTGGTGGATTAAAAGCTGTCGATGATGTTTCGTTTGTCATCAACAAAGGGGAGATCTTAAGTCTCATAGGACCTAATGGTGCAGGAAAAACGACTGCTTTTAATGTTATAACCGGTGTATATATACCCACTGCCGGTGAGGTTATTTTTAAAAACACAAGGCTCAATGATCTTAAGCCTTATCAAATAACAGAGTTAGGTATTGCAAGAACCTTTCAAAACATACGGTTGTTTGATCAGTTAACAGCTCTTGATAACATCATAATAGCTATGCATTGTAGAAGAAAATCGAATATGTTACAATCTATTATTAGAACTTTTGCGTATATTGCTGAGGAAAAGCAGTGTATAGCTGAGGCAGAGGCTTTGTTGGACTACATGGGGTTGTTGGGGGATAAGGATGAGCAAGCCCAAAATCTCCCTTATGGTAAGCAGAGAAAGCTTGAGATTGCAAGGGCTCTTGCTACAGGTGCAGAACTGCTATTGCTCGATGAACCAGCTGCAGGTATGAACCCTCAGGAGACAGAAGAACTGATGGATACTATTCAAAATATAAGAAAAGATCTTGAAAAAACTGTTTTCCTTATAGAACATGATATGAAGTTAGTGATGGGTATATCGGATAGGATTATTGTGTTTGATTATGGTAAGTTGATAGCAGAAGGTACCCCTGAGGAGATCAAGAAAAACCCACGTGTTATTGAGGCTTATTTGGGTAAAGAGGTGGAAGAACATGCTTAAGTTAAAAAATATACATACAAAATATGGACATATTGAAGCGTTAAAGGGTATAGATATTCATATCAAAGAAGGTGAAATTGTAACAATAATAGGTGGCAATGGTGCTGGTAAAACGACCACTCTAAACACAATTTCAGGGATTGTAAAGCCTGTGGCTGGTGAGATATTCTTTCTCAATAAAGATATAACAAGTTGGAAAGCTGATAAGATTGTTGCTGAGGGGCTCATTCAAGTTCCTGAAGGGCGTCAGGTATTTCCGAATCTCACGGTGCATGAAAATCTTTTGTTGGGGGCATATTTACAGAAGGATAAGGTTAAGTTATCAGAAAAACTTGAGTATGTCTACTCACTTTTTCCGAGACTTAAGGAAAGGGAGAAACAGCTTGGGGGTACTCTATCTGGTGGTGAACAACAGATGCTTGCCATAGGTAGGGCTTTAATGGGCAACCCTGTTCTACTCTTGTTGGATGAACCTTCATTGGGGCTTGCACCCATTGTGGTACAAAATATTTTTAAGATAATTCAGGATATTAACAAACAGGGGACAACAATTCTTCTGGTGGAACAAAATGCCCACATGGCTCTTTCCATTGCCCATAGAGGGTATGTGTTAGAGACTGGGAAAATTACACTTGAGGATAATGCAAAAAACCTGCTCAATAACGATGAGGTGAGAAAAGCCTATCTTGGTGGATAATTTTGGGCATTGTTTTGGGATGTTAATTTTTTGTATATTTTATTTTAAGTTCCTTGACTTAATCTTTTTTGTTAAGTATATGCTTATATCATCAAAAAATCTTTAGAGGTGAGAGATGGCCAAAGTTTTGATAATTGGTGCTGGCGGTGTGGGGAATGTTGTTGCAAAAAAATGTGCAATGAACTCTGATGTATTTACCGATATAATGCTTGCCAGTAGAACAATAGAAAAATGTAACAAGATTAGAGATGAAATTAAATCCAATATAGGAGTGGATATTAAGACTGCTCAGGTGGATGCTGATAATGTTTCCGAACTTGTTAAGTTGTTAAATGAGTTTAAGCCTTTTATTGTGATAAATGTTGCGCTACCCTATCAGGATTTGACGATAATGGATGCTTGCTTGGAGGCAAAAGTTCATTACTTAGATACAGCAAACTATGAACCAAAAGATACTGCTAAATTTGAGTACAAATGGCAGTGGGCATATCAAGATAAATTTAAGGAAGCTGATTTGATCGCCATATTGGGGTGTGGATTTGATCCAGGAGTTACGAATGTTTTTTCTGCTTACGCTCAGAAACATATATACGATGAGATATATCAAATTGATATTCTGGATTGTAATGCTGGTAATCATGGTCATCCTTTTGCCACAAATTTCAACCCAGAGATAAACATAAGGGAAGTTACACAGGTTGTTCGCCATTGGGCAGATGGTAAATGGGTGGAAACCCCTCCAATAATAGAAGAGGGTTCTGTTCATTTTACATTTGATTATCCAAAAATAGGTCCACGTGAAAGCTATCTCCTTTACCATGAGGAACTTGAGTCTCTTGTGAAAAATATTAAAGGTCTAAAGAAGATCAGATTTTGGATGACATTTTCTGAAAACTACCTTACTCATCTTAAGGTCTTAAGAAATGTTGGGATGACAAGGATCGATGAGGTGGATTATAAGGGTTGTAAGGTGGTACCGATGGAGTTTTTGAAGTGTTTATTACCTGACCCAGCATCACTGGCACAAAATTACACAGGTCTTACTAACATAGGTAATATATTTGATGGTGTTAAAGATGGTAAGAGGTTTAAAAAGTATATTTATAATGTCTGTGATCATGCTGAATGTTACAGGGAAGTTCAGTCTCAGGCGATCTCCTATACCACTGGTGTTCCAGCTATGATTGGGGCAATGATGGTGATAAAGGGTATTTGGAAAGGAGCAGGGGTATTTAATGTGGAGCAGCTTGATCCAGATGCTTTTATGGAGGAGTTGAACAAACAGGGGCTACCATGGGTAATTGAGGATTTTGAAGGTGAACTTCCAGAATGAAACAGCCACAAGAATATCTCCCTTTTTTGAAGGATTATTTCCCAACTGATATTACTTCAAGGGTGGAGACCCCTTGTTATCTTATCAGTGAGGATCTTTTAAAATATAACTGTGAAATCTTGATTGATGTAAAAAAGCGCTCTGGTGCTAAAGTACTTTTGGCACTTAAGGCTTACGCTTTGCCGGAGACATTCCCTTTGATATCAATCTATCTTGATGGTGTTTGTGCAAGTGGTCCTTATGAGGCAAGGCTTGGAAAAGAGGAGTTTGGTAAAGAGGTACATACTTTTTCTCCTGCATATACCGATTATAATATTGATGATGTGATAGAATTTAGTGATCATATCGTTTTTAATTCAATAGGGCAGTTCCATAGGTATAAAGAAAAAGTAAAAGGTGCCGGAAAGCAGGTGGGGCTTAGGGTAAACCCTGGCTATTCAGAAGTGGAAGTTTTCCTTTATGACCCCTGTCAAGTGGGGTCCCGTTTTGGAATTCAGGCGGATCAGTTAGAAGGAGTAGATCTTTCAGGGTTGGATGGTTTGCACTTCCATGCTATGTGCCAACAGAATTCTGATGTTCTTGAGAGGGTTTTAAATTCTTTCAAGAAAAAGTATGAAAAGTATATAAGGTCTGTTAAATGGGTAAATTTTGGTGGAGGGCATCATATCACAAGGGATGGTTACGATAGGGAACGATTGGTTAATCTTATAAAAGATTTTTATCGAGATTTCCCAAATATTAAAGAGATATACTTAGAGCCAGGTGAGGCGGTGGTTTTTAATGCTGGAGTTTTGGTGTCTTCTGTTTTGGATATTGTGGAAAATGGTATGAAGATTGCTATATTGGATACCTCTGCAGAAAACCATATGCCAGATGTCCTTGCTATGCCTTATCGTCCGGAGATTTTTGACGCTGGGTTGCCCGGTGAGAAAAAATATACCTATAGACTTGGTGGTGTAACATGTTTGGCGGGGGATGTTATAGGGGATTATTCATTTGATAGACCACTTGAGGTGGGTGATAGACTCGTTTTTACTGATATGGCCCTTTATTCCTTTGTGAAAAATACCATGTTTAATGGTATTCATCTCCCCTCATTGATTGTGTTTAGTCTGGAAAATGGAAAGGTAAAAGTAGTTAGAAGATTTTCTTATCAGGACTACAAAAGTAGAATATCCTAATACAAAATTCTATTGATTTATCTCTCAACAATTACTATCATATTTAGCGGAGGTTACAATGAAGACTTTTCGCAAGGAACTAATTTTTAACACAAAATCTAAGATTGAGTTTATAAATATTACCTATGAAGTTCAAAAGGCTATAGATGAAAGTGGTATAAAAGAGGGGCTTTGTCTTGTAAACTCTATGCATATTACTTCATCTGTGTTTATTAATGACAACGAGTCTGGTTTGCACAATGATTTCAAGGTTTGGCTTGAAAAGCTTGCTCCTCATGAACCTATATCCATGTACAGACATAACCTTACTGGTGAGGATAATGCAGATGCCCATTTAAAGAGACAGATCATGGGGCGTGAGGTAGTGGTGGCTATTACCAATGGAAAACTTGATTTTGGCCCTTGGGAGCAGATTTTTTATGGAGAATTTGATGGATGTAGAAGAAAAAGAGTATTGATAAAAATAATTGGTGAATAGGAGATAGTGAATGATTTTACATGTTACTCACAATGATCTGGATGGAGTAGGGTGTGCTATTTTGGTTCAGAAATGTTATAACTTTGTTGAGACATTTTACTTAGGTTATGAAGATGTGGATAACTTTGTGCAGAATAATTATGCTAGATACAATCAGATAATTATATCCGATATTTCTCCTTCTGAGGAAACCTTTAAATATATTCAAAATCATCTTGAGATAGTTTTTATAGATCATCACAAATCATCGATGCATCTTGGTGACTATGCTAATAATTCTTATCTTGATAATAGATATAGTGCCACTTACCTAACATGGAAGTGGCTGGAGGAGTGTGGTTTTGATCTTAAAGAATATATGGATTTGGTGGACTGTATAAACGATTTTGACATGTGGCATTTGAAAAGGGATGATAGTCTAAAAATGAATATGCTTTTTACTATTTTAGGAATAGAAAGGTTTAGGGATAGATTTCTGAAAAATCCTTCCACAAAGTTTTTAGAGCATGAGATACTTTTATTAGAACTTGAAGCTGAGTCTTTGGATAAATATATTAAAAATGCTGAAAAATGTGTAAAAAGCTATATAGATATCAATGGTTATAAATTAGGCGTAGTTTTTGCTGAGAAATATAACTCCGAAATAGGTAATTATTTAGTGAAAAATGTTGATTTCGATTATGTTTTTATAATTAATCCTCAAAGAGGTAAAATCTCCATCCGCTCTAAACCTGAATTAGATATTAGTGGTATTGCTATAGCTAATGGTGGTGGTGGTCATAAAAATGCTGCAGGTTTCAGCATCAATTACGATTTTGGTGTAGGTAAGTTACTTCAAATGGTGGGTGTTGTTAAATGAATGCTGAGTTTGTTAAATCAGCATTCTTCCCTAAGGATTTCCCTGTATCTTTGCTACCAGAAGTATGTTTTGTTGGTAAGAGTAATGTGGGTAAATCTTCTGCTATAAATACAATTATTAATAGAAAAGATCTTGCTAAAGTTGGTAAAACACCAGGTAAAACAAGATTGATAAATTTTTTCTCAATAAAGACAAAAGAGTTGGACTTTATGTTGGTGGATTTACCTGGCTATGGTTATGCAAAGGTTTCAAAAAAAGAGAGGGAGGAGTGGCGCAAGTCGATAGAAAATTATCTTAAGTTTAGAGACAATCTCAGGTTGGTTGTTTTTATAATAGATATCAGAAGAGACCCAGATGAGCAGGATGAGGTGATGTTTAATTGGTTAAATTTATACAAGAAAAACTTTGTTATGTTACTTACTAAATGTGATAAGCTTTCGAACAATGAATTGGTGAAAAGATTAAAGGATCTTTACGCTCATCCTATGATAAATCAGGAAAACAGTATAGTTTTTTCCTCAGTTACGAGGAGGGGTAAGGATGAATTATACAAAAAGATTATTGAGGTTTGTTCAAAATAAGACAGCATTTTTCATTGCTACATTGTTGTTTATTATAGTTTTTTGGTTTGCTTCATATTATAAGGAACATGATATTGCTTTTTTACCTGATGAGACATTGATTAGAAGTATGGTTTCAGATGTGGAGTTTTCTAAAATGTCTATATATATTGCTATTTACTTTTTTAAGACCGATAATGATGGGTATGCTAAGGAGTTAAAAACAGCTTTACTAAGAGCTGCGGATAGAGGGGTAAGGGTTTATATAGTTTTAGATGTAGCTGAAAATGATATAACCACTGATGCAAACCTTGTTACTGCAAAGGAGCTGAATCATAACAACATTGTGGTTAAGGTTGATTCCCCCTTTAGAAAGTTACATTCGAAAATTATGGTTATCGATGAGGAGGTGGTTTATCTTGGTAGTCATAACTATACAAACAGTGCTTTTTCTAAAAATAATGAATCTACTTTGAGAATAAAATCTAAAAAGATTGCAAAAGAATGTATCAATTATATCAAAGGTATAAAGGCTTATGATATTGATTAAAAAAAGGGGGTTACCCCCCATTTATCAGTTGTTACCATGGATACCAAAGAGTTGTCTGATGGCATGTCTTGCTATGTTTGGATTTTCTTTAAGCCTTCTGCGGGAGTAAGGTAACCAATCTTTTCCAAAGGGTACATATACTCTTAGTCTGTGTCCTGCATTAAGAATAATCTTTCTCAATTCTTCATCCACACCAAGTAGCATTTGAAATTCGTATTGATCTCGCTTTAGGTTGTACTTTTCGATGAGTCTTGTCGCTTCGAAAACAAGTTTCTCATCGTGTGTGGCAATTCCTACATAAGCACCCTTCTGGAACATCTTTTCAAGTATATAAACAAAGCTCTGGTTTATTATATAAGGATCTTTGTAAGCGTGGATCCTTTTTTCGTTGTATATCCCTTTGCAGAGCCTAAAGTTCATATAACCATCGGAGAGATAATCTACATCTTTTGGTGTTCTTCTAAGGTATGATTGTAGGACTACACCAACATGTCCTGCATAGTTTATTCTGAGTCTTTTAAAGAAATCTATTGTAGCGTCGGTGCAGGTAACATCCTCCATGTCTATCCTTACAAAATTTCCTATATTTTTGGCGTGATCAACAATTTTTAAAATATTATTAAATGCCACTTCCTTGTCAAGGTTTAATCCCATCTGGGTTGGCTTCAGAGAGAGATTTGCATCAAGCTTTTCACTTTCTATAGTATTGAGTATCTCTATGCATCTTTCTCTATAATATTCAGCCTCGTTTAGATTCTTTATAAATTCACCCAAGATGTCGATTGTTGTCATTATCCCCTGAGCATTAAGTTCCTTTGTTACTTTTACTGCATCCTTTAATTCTGGTCCAGCGATGTAACTTTTTGCAAATATGCCCACCAGAGGGCCTGGTATGTGCATAATGCTTTTGGAGATCAGAAAGTTTAGAATAGACATCTTTTACTCCTATTTATCCCACATAAATGGGTATTCTACATCATCAGGTGCAATAAAGTTTTCTTTAACGGCCCTTGTGGATACCCATCTGTAGAGGTTTAGGACGCTACCAGCTTTATCATTCGTACCAGAAGCCCTACCACCACCAAATGGCTGTTGACCTACGACTGCACCTGTGGGCTTATCATTTATATAGAAATTACCGGCAGCAAATTCAAGTTTTTCCATCATTATGGATATAGCTCTTCTGTCGTTTGCAAATATTGCACCTGTAAGGGCGTATGGAGATGTTATGTCGCACAGTTCTAAAGTTTCTTCGAACTGTTCATCATTATAAACAAAGATTGTAAGAACGGGTCCAAATATCTCTTCCTCCATAGTTTTAAAATGTGGGTTTGTAGTGAGGATAACGGTTGGTTCTATGAAATAACCTATAGATTTGTCGTAATTTCCTCCAAAAATAATTTCAGCATCGGAAGAGTTTTTAGCATATTCAATATATTCTGTGATACTCTCAAAAGCAGATTCATCAATTACTGCATTGATAAGATTTGTAAAGTCTTCAACATCCCCCATTTTAAGTTTTTTAAGCTCTGCTTCCATTATCTCCCAGGTTTTATCCCATATTGATTTTGGGATGTATGCTCTTGATGCAGCTGAACATTTCTGTCCTTGATATTCAAAGGCACCCCTTACAAGAGCAACAACAAGTTTTTTAATATCTGCAGATGAGTGGGCAAATACAAAGTCTTTACCACCAGTTTCTCCTACTATTCTTGGGTAATTTTTGTATTTTGCAATGTTATTACCTACCTCTTTCCACATTTTTTGGAAGACTGGTGTACTTCCTGTAAAGTGTATCCCTGCAAGAAGAGGATGCTTAATACATATATCTCCTACGATGTTTGCAGACCCGGGGATGAAGTTTATTACGCCATCGGGAAGACCTGCTTCTTGTAAGATTTTCATAATGAAGTATGGTGCGTAGATAGCTGAAGATGCTGGTTTCCATATTACTACGTTACCCATAATTGCTGGTGAAGTGGGTAGATTTCCACCTATGGCAGTGAAATTAAATGGAGTCACTGCAAAAATAAACCCTTCGAGGGGTCTTTGCTGTGTATAATTCCAAGTTCCTTTTGGACTGTGAAGGGGCTGTTCTTTGTATATCTGTTGTGCGTAGTAGGAGTTGAATCTCCAAAAGTCTATTAATTCACAGGCAGAATCTATCTCAGCTTGGTAAGCATTTTTACTAATGGATAGCATTGTAGCAGCATTTAAAATATATCTGTATTTTGTTGAGAGGAGATCTGCAGCTTTTAAAAAGATAGATATTCTTTCTTCATATCTCATCTTTTGCCATTCTTTCCAGGCCTTTTGGGATTCTTCAATAGCAAGTAGAACCTCTTTTTCACCTGCTTTGTGATACTCGGCCAATACATGACTATGGTTGTGAGGGCACACTACTTTACCTATGTTGCCGGTTCTTATCTCTTTACCACCTATGATGAGTGGTATGTCGATTACCTGAGATTTTAGTTCTTTCAAAGCTGACTTTAAAAGCTCCCTCTCTTTAGTTCCCGGAGCATAAGAATATTGTGGTTCGTTTTGTGGAAATGGAACAGAAACTACTGAGTTGTTGTAATTCATAAGACACCCCTTGTTCAATGTTTTGTAA
>JAOAHS010000026.1 GCA_026415135.1 Calditerrivibrio sp.
TTATCCAAAATCGGTTTGTCGTATTCATCGATTAATATTACGACCTTTTGATTGTATTTTTCTGAAGCCTGTTTTATAAGATCTTTGAAAAATAGTGCAATATCATCCCTGTATTTGCATCTAACAGATAGCTTTTCTTCAATGTTTTCAAGAAGTGGTGTAATCATTTTGTTTAATTCTTGAGTATTTCTGGATCCACCAAAGGTTAGTTTGATCACAGGGTATTTCTTTCCCCAGTCCCATTTGTCGTAGATATATAGATTTATAAAGAGCTCTTTGTTTCCTTCAAAGATGTTTCTTAGTGTATCAAGAAAAAGGGATTTACCAAACCTTCTTGGTCTTGATAAAAAAACATATCTGTAGTTGTTTATGAGATCATAAGCTAATGGAGTTTTATCTACATATACATAGTTATCACTTCTTATGTCTGTAAATGTCTGAATACCTATGGGTAGTTTTTTCATAGATGCCTCATTAGTAATTTTACATAATTTATACTAATTTTGCAATAAATTACAATTTTAAAATTTATGATATTGACTATTGAAATATTTTTTTATCAATGATAATTTTTGTTTATTAGTTTGAAAGAGTTATAAAAGAGATATAAATGTGTGGGATTTTTGGTATAAATTATTTTCTTGATGATAGAATCATAAATGAGGTAAAAAGATTCCTTTATCATAGAGGTCCAGATGATAATGGTTTTTATAGAGATGAATATGTGACTTTGGTTCATACGAGATTATCTATTATAGATCTTTCTGTTTCAGCTCATCAACCTATGAGAGTTGGAGATAAGGTAATTGTTTATAACGGAGAAATTTACAACTATATAGAAATCAGAAAGATACTTTTGGATGAAGGCATAAGTTTTACATCTAATTCTGATACAGAGGTGTTGTTAAAGGGTTACATTAGATATGGTGAAAAGATTTTAGATTATTTGAATGGTGACTTTGCTTTTTGTATTTACGATATAAAATCTAAGTTTTTTTTTCTGGCGAGGGATAGATTAGGTAATAAGCCTCTTTATTATTATTTGAAAAATGGGACATTTATTTTTGCCTCGGAAATAAAAGTTTTTGGTGAATTTATTGATTTTGAGTATGATATACAGGCTTTAGGTGATGCAATTTTGTTTAATATAAATGACTATTCTTCTAAAACTATATTCAAGGACATTCTTAATTTTCCACAAGCCCATTATGGTTTTTTGGATACAAATAATCAAAGAATTGTAACTAAAAGATATTGGAATGTAAACATAGACAATGGTGCTGTTCATTCTGAAAAATTTTCCGAAAGAAAATTTAATGATTATTTAGAAGAGTTTGAAAATTTAATCATCAATTCTATAAAATTGAGGTTTAGGTCAGAAGTACCGATAGGTGTATTGTTATCTGGAGGTATAGATAGCACTTTGATTGCTATAATAGTAAAAAAATTATGTTATAATGTGGATTTTTATAGTGCATTGTTTCCTGATTTCAAAGAGATAGATGAAACATGTTATGTGGAAAAAGTATCTGATTTTTTGAATATACTTGTTAATAAGCTTATTGTTCCGTATGAGGATGTAGATGATGATATAAAAGATTTGGTCAAGACACATTTTGATATAATTAGAAATTTTTCCATTTATGCTCAATACTGTGTTTTCAGAGAATTATCGAAAAAAGTCAAAGTTTCTATAAGTGGTCAAGGTTCTGATGAACTTTTTGGAGGGTATTATCATCATGTTGCTCGCTATATAGTAGTTGATGATGAGTTTTTATTGAAAAGAAGGATACTATATGGGGATGGGGTACTAAAAGAAATAGAGCTTGGTATGAGTATGTTAAAGGGTAGAGAATTCTTTTTTGAATACAATCAAAAATTTGTTGCTAAAATTCGAAAGGTAATTAAAGAATATGAACCAAATTATGATATTTTGTTAGAAAAATTTGAGTTCAATTTGGAGAGGGCTTTATATTTTGATACAACTAAATTTATATTGCCTACCTTATTAAGATATGAAGATCGTAACTCAATGCGATTTTCTGTTGAGAGTAGAACGCCTTTTACTGATTATAGAATAGTTGAGTTTGCTCTTAAACTACCACTTGTTTACAAGATGAAAGATGGTTACACTAAGTTTATTTTAAGAAAGCTAATCGAAAAATATGGTTTGAAGGATGTTGCTTTTAGGTTAAATAAAATAGGCTTTGAGGCACCTAACAAAAAAATAATGGAGTGTTTTAATGTACAAGAAGCAGATGATGTAGATATCAGACTATTGATTTTTAAAATTCTTGATGATACAATAAAAAAATTTGCACAAAAAAGGAGATCCCGTTAAATGGCAGAATTTATTTGGTTTGATATTGCTACTCCTAAATATGCAGTTTTTTTCTCAAAGATAATAAAGCTTTTAGAACGAAAAGGTATCAATATAGTAGTTACTTCAAGATATAGCGAAGACTACACTGAGGTTGTTGCCTTGTTAGATCTTTTTGGTATAGAGCATAAGATAATCGGTTCTTACGGTGGGAATACACCATATGGTAAGTTTAAATCGAGATTAGAAAGACAATACGGTTTTTTAGAATTATTTGATAATATAGGTATGCCTTTGTGTTGTTTTTGCGGTTGCGTAGTTGATTCTATACAGTTTAGTTTTGGGGTGGGAATACCGGTGATAAATTTTTCTGATACGCCATCATATGATGTGGTTGGTTACTTTGGTGTTCCGAAAAACTTTACTGCTGTATCTAAATTGACATTGCCAATATCTAACTATATTTTTTATCCATTTGTTTTGCCTAAGGAGATCTATAGAGGAATTGTAGTTGATGAAAATGTTTTGCATTCTTATGATTTCATAGATGTACATCTTTGGATGAATGAAATATATGGAGGAAAAAGAGGTGATGATTTCAGAACAAAATTTGGAATTCCTAAACACAAACCCACAATATTATTACGGGAAGAGGAATATAAGGCAAACTATGTAAAAGAGAAAATAGATATTATTTATAAGGTAATACCTTTTTTAAAAGAATTTGATGTTAACGTTGTGATTATGCCAAGATATGACAAAGAATCGTTAAAGAGCAATTTTGGTGATATAGCTTATGTCCTTGAAGAAAAAGTTTTGCCCCATGAGTTTTATCCTTACGTGGATATGATTATTGGTGGTGGAGGAACAATGAATCTTGAGGCATGTTATTTAGGAATACCAACGATATCCACAAGGTCAATTTGGTTATATCATGATCAATATCTAATTAAAAATAATATCATGTATTGGTCACATGATATTAAAGAGATTTTAAATATTGTCGATAAAAATATTGGTAAAAAATTTGACAACAGAGATTACTTTATAAAAGATCCTAATGCTGTAGAAAAGCTAATTGATGAGATTTTTAAAATAATAGAAGGGATAAGATGTCGTCGTTAAAGGTTGCCATTGTAGGATGTGGAAGAATTGGGTTTAAGCATTGTCAGATAATTTCAAAAGGGATGATAAAAGGTTTAGAGTTGGTAGGAGTTTGTGATATTAATCCATTAAGAGCTAAGGAATTCGGAAATAGTTTTAATGTCCCTTATTTTTTAGATTATTTTCAAATGTTAAGTAAGATAAAATGTGATATTGTTTCGATCCTAACCGAGAGTGGTAATCATGCAAAACATACGATAGATATTTGTAAGTATGTAAAAAATATTGTTGTTGAAAAGCCCATGTGTCTTACCTTAGATGATGCTGATAGTATAATTGAAGCATGCGATAAACATGGCTGTAGACTTTTTGTAGTCAAACAGAATAGATTTAATCTGCCTGTATTGAAACTAAAAGAAGCTATTGATAAAGGTAGATTTGGAAAGATTTTCTTAGCCACTGCAAGAGTGAGGTGGTGTAGAACACAGGAATATTATGACATGGATGCATGGAGGGGGACATGGGCTATGGATGGTGGTGTGTTAGCTAATCAAGCAAGTCATCATATCGATTTACTTCAGTGGCTAGCTGGTGATGTAGAATCAGTTTTTGCAAAAGCATCCACTACTTCGGTAAACATAGAGACAGAGAATACAGCTATAGCTACTATAAAATTTAGTAGTGGAGCTTTAGGGGTCATAGAGGCAACAACTGCTACGAGACCAAAAGATTTAGAAGGATCGATATCTATTTTGGGAGAAAAAGGATCTGTTGTTATAGGTGGTTTTGCTGTCAATAAAATAGAACAATGGGAGTTTGTGGAAAAGATTACAGAAGATGAAGAAGTTTTCAGTAAATATTCGGAAAATCCTCCAGATGTGTATGGATTCGGTCATATAAAATTTTATGAACATGTAGTTGACTGTATAAATAATAATAAAAAACAACTTATAGATGGTTTGGAAGGTAGGAAAAATATTGAGCTAATTACAGCATTGTATGAGTCTATAGAGACGGGTAAGGAAGTTTTTCTGAAGTTTAGGCCTAAAAGATGCAAATTGGGAGTTAAAAATGGAACTTAGTTATATACCTACGATTAAAAAAGTTATGATAAGAGATGTTGTTTTTGGGAGAAACTGTGTTGTTGTGGAACCTGTAAATCTTTATGAATGTACATTAGGAGATAATGTTTTTGTTGGTCCTTTCTGTGAGATACAAAGGGGGGTAATAATAGGTGATAATACAAGAATACAAAGCCACACTTTTATTTGTGAGTTGGTTACTATTGGTAGAAATTGTTTTATAGCACATGGTGTTATGTTTGTAAACGATCTGTTTGAAGAGGGAAAGCCGGCATCTGGTGATAAGAGTAAATGGAAAGATACTTTTATAGGAGATAATGTGAGTATTGGTTCGAATGCTACTATTCTACCTATTAAAATCTGTTCAAATGTTGTTATTGGTGCTGGAAGTGTTGTAACAAAGGATATTGTTACTTCTGGCATATATGCAGGAAATCCTGCAAGGCTATTAAGAAAACTATGAATGTAGTTCTGATCGGTTATGGGGGTTGGAAGAGGAGAATTGATAAATATTATGATGCCAATGTTAATATGTTAATTGTTTGCAATATTGGAATAGTAATTAAATAAATTTTATAGAGGGATGGATTGTATTTAAAAATAGTTCAGTATAATTATGGTAAAAATTTTGTATCTTTTTGTCAAATTTTGTATAAGGAAAAGATTATTGCTGATAGATGGATATGATCAAAACTTTGGTGATTATAAGTGAGTGAGATAAATGGTAAAATTTTTAGACTTAAAAAAACAATACTTTGAGATCAAAGAAGAGATCGACAGAAAGATTGAAGAAGTGTTGATCACCTCATCTTTTGTTGGAGGCAAATATGTGGAGAAATTTGAGGAGGAGTTTGCTGCATATATTGGGACCAAATACTGTATAGGTGTCGGAAATGGCACTGATGCATTAGAGATTGTTTTGGAGTCTTTAGATCTATACAAAGGTGCAAATGCTATAGTACCGGCTAACACTTTTGTTGCTACAGCAGAGTCGGTAGTTAGAGTAGGTTATAATCCTGTTTTTTGTGATTGCGATGATTATTATCTTTTATCAGTGGAAGCTTTGAAAAGAATATCTCATGATATTGATATAGTTATACCAGTTCATCTTTACGGCCAACCTTGCGATATGGATGATATCTTGGATTTTTCAAAGAAAAAAGGTTCGATTATAATTGAAGACTGTGCTCAAGCTCATGGAGCTGCTTATAAAGGTAGGAAAGTTGGTAGCTTTGGTATTGCTGCAACATTTAGTTTTTATCCTGGAAAAAATCTTGGAGCTTACGGAGATGCAGGTGCTATAGTGACAAATGATGAAGTTATTGCTAAAAAAGGTAGATTGATTGCAAATCATGGTAGAGTGTCCAAGTATGAACATATTATGATTGGTAGAAATTCTAGAATAGATGGTTTGCAAGCCGCGGTACTGTCTGTCAAGCTCAAATATTTAGATATCTGGAACAATATAAGAAATCAGTTAGGTGCTTATTATACGAATCTCTTAAGTGAAGTTGATTATATAACGCCACCTCTTGTTAAAGAGAACATTTTTCATGCGTATCATTTGTACGTGATAAAGACAGATAGTAGAGATAAACTACAGAAATATCTTAAAGAGAAATGTGTAGAAACTGGGATCCACTATCCAGTCTCATTACCAGAATTAGAACCTTTTAGAAGATTTCCCCACGAAAATTGTTATAAAGCTAAAGCAAATTGCAGAAGAATTTTGAGTTTGCCAATAGGTGAACATATGACGGAAAGAGACGTGGAGTATGTTGTTGAAATGATAAAGAAGTTTTTTGAAGAGAATTTGGAAAGAGATGAGAGTACAAGTTTAATGATTTCTGACAAAAGGTTGGTATTATGAAAATTGGAGTTGCCCAGGGGAGATTTCATATCATTCATTACGGTCATATGGAGTATTTGATTGAATCATATAAAAGATGTGATTATCTTTTGATTGGTATTTCCGATATGGATCCTTCTTTATCGTATTTTGATTATTCTCATTTTGAAGATATTGATAAGATTTCAAAAACTCCTATGAGATTAGATAATCCTATTTATCCTTTTACATTTTACGAAAGGATGCAGATGATAAAACTATCTATGTTGGAATATGGTGTAGATACAGCAAAATTTGATATAACGCCTTTTCCAATACATAAACCATGGCTGATAAAATATTATATACCATTAGAAGCAACGATATATGTGACCATTTATGATCAATGGGGTGAATCCAAGGTTGATATATTAAATAACTATGGCTTCAAAACAGAAGTGTTGTGGCGAAGAAGTATGGAGGAACGTTTAACCACAGGTACCGAGGTGAGAAGGCGGCTTTTAGCGGGTGAAGATATTTCTGATCTGGTTCCTGGATCTGTTTACAGATATCTATGTGAATATTTATTAAAAAAATGCTAAAGTTTTTTTATATTCGTTCGATAGTTAGGTTAAGAAAGATGAATAAGTAAAGCAGACAGGATAAAAAGGGCTGCTTTAAAGGGTACTGAGACAATCAGGCCGATGTTGGTAGTAATACCTTCATCGGCCTTTTTTGTTGGTCAAAGGTTTTTATACACTACGGATAGAATCCGGGTAAAAAGATAGATACAGGAGGTGCAAAAAAGGAAAGGTAGTAAGAATTACAAATTAAACCTAAGGTCTTATGTAAGATGTGGAGTTTGGTAACCTAATTTTAAAGTAAAAGTTAGAACACTGGGCAGGGAAGCCCAAATAAATAATAACACGGAGGTATATTATGCCAATGATAATTTACAACAACATACCATCTTTGACAGCTCAAAGATACGTTGGAGTATCCAATTCTAATTTAGCAAAATCTCTTGAAAAACTTTCCTCAGGTTTGAGGATCAACCATGCATCAGATGATGCGTCAGGGCTTGCTATTTCTGAAAAATTAAGGGGCCAGATAAGCGGCCTTAAAAGAGCAGCTATGAACGCCCAAGATGGTATCTCCATGCTACAAACAGCTGAAGGAGCAATGGGCGAAGTACACAGCATACTCCAGAGAATGAGGGAACTTGCTGTTCAGGCTTCAAACGGTATTTATACTACAAACGACCGCAAGTATATTCAGGATGAAATGGATCAATTAAAGGCTGAGATCAATCGTATTTCTGCCTCCACTGAGTTTAACACCAAAAAATTGTTAAACGGTGATTCTACTGCCCTCTGGTCAGCTGATAGCAACAAGATAAATACCATAATAAGGGGCAGAGTAGCTGAAGGTAACTACAATATAAACATCGATGCAAATCCAGGGCAAAACTTTATCTACAAAACAGATGTGATGACAATGAAGGATGGCGCCTATGCTGCTGAATTTGTGGAAGGTCAAAATGGTATTTCTGCAAGAAAGATTACTGATGTAAGTGGCTTGAGGAGTACAATTAATAATACCAGTGTTTATACAGTTGAAGTTTATACTAATAACATAAATAGTTCTTCAGCAACAAACTACTCTGGAGTTGTAGGTATTTATAATTCTCAAACATCATCTACTATTGCCAATAATGATGTTGTGTTAGTTTCAGGTTCAAGTGCAATTAACAAATCTGGATATTACGAGATTGAAGCACTTGCAAATTTTAGTTCAAGTACTACAGCATACACAGTAGGATCTGCTGTTAAAGTAAGATTTTATAATGCTGAAAATGGATCGTTGTCAGATTGGGTTAATGTAAATGTTACTGTATCTTCAGGTGGATCAACTATGTTTACAAACAGCATTTCCATTGGAGGTAATACAGCAGTTCTGAATTTGGGTGCTGCTGGTGGTGCTCGTGTTAGAAGTGGAGACAAAATATTGTTTTGGGTATCTAATGTAGGAGCTTTAAACGTTTCTGCCAATGCAAGTACTACTGGTGCTGCGCAGATAAGAATAAAAGACTCCTATAATAAAAATAATATAAGGATAGAAAGAGATAAATTTGTATCTTCTACCGAGTATAAAACTACTACTTTTTATATAGCTGAGATAAATACCGCTACTGGTTCTGTGAATATGGGTTCATTTAAGCTTGAGATGGGTAAAGTTTTACCAGCTCAGACAGGAACATTGCGATTTGAGGTAGCGGGACCTGGTGATAGGGCAGCAGAGTTTGCTAAGCTATCCGATATTGCAAGGTTTATCAATGCTGATGGTAGAAACATTTTTGATAACACCCAGGCTTTAACAATTTTTGGAAATGGTAAGCAGACTACAATATACCTTGAGGGTAGTGACACGTTGAAGGATTTTGAGGAGAAGCTTACAAATGCTATAAAAGATGGTTTGGGTATGGGTAGCGATGTTTCAAGCGTAAATGATCATCTTGTGGATTATGTAAAGGTTGCTACATCCAATTCACCACAGGCTGTTGCAGGTACGTTTGTGATACAGTCTGCACTATTGGGTGAAGATAGTAGACTGTCCTTCATCGGTGATCAGGCGCTTATAGATGGATTGTCTCTTGCGACTATACAACAAGGTAGAAACTCCGAGCTCACAGTGAAAGTTTCAAACGCCCACACTGGTGAAGTTATCGGTTCTGATGTGGTAAATGACTATACTTTGAAAAATATTATCAAGGGTGTTGATGTTAAAATCGATAGTACCGTTGATATCTCTGCTACTTGGAATAACACAACTAAGAAATTGGATTTCAGCAGCAAGAGTGGAAGTGTTGATATCAAGCTTCACCTTGTGGACAATGCCACTGAGCTTCAGATAGGTGCAAACGAAGGTCAGACTATTGAAGCCAATATTGGTCAGATGGATACTACATCTCTTGGCCTTGATGATGCTTATGTGGTAAGTCAAGAGCTTGCTCAAAAATCTATCACGAAGATAGATAGGGCTATAGAACTTGTATCTGCATCAAGAGCGACAATAGGTGCTCAGGTGAACAGACTTGAGTATGCTATCAGCAACCTGAATGTTACAAGAGAGAACTTGGTAGCTGCTGAATCCAGGATACGTGACCTTGATGTAGCTGCCGAGATGGCTACATTTACTAGGTGGCAAATACTTAACCAGTCTGGTACTGCAATGCTGGCTCAGGCTAATCAACTTCCACAACTGGCGCTTCAGTTATTGAGATAACATTTAGCTTAAAATAGAGGGTGGGTTAACCCCACCTTCTACTCTTAAAAGGCAGGTGATGGTATATGATAGATGCTCTCAAATCTGTTGCTGTGGATACCGTAAAAGATCCACAATTATCGTCGGTGCAATCAAAAAAGCAGGTTGAGTTGATAAAAAATGATGAGCTTAAAGCGAAGAATGTTCATGAGAAAGATTTGGAGAGTGCTTTGAAAGATATAAACGAAGCTTTCAAGGGGATGAACATAGCAAGGCAGTTTGTCATAGACAAGGATGTTGGTGTAGTAGTGGTGAAGATACTGGATACTGAAAAACAGGAAGTAATAAGACAGATACCTTCGGAGGATGCCCTCAGGATAAGTAAAAATATAAAAGAGATGATAGGCTTACTTTTTGATAAGAAATCATAAGGTAAGCCTATGGATGCTAACAAGCCCAATAAATCATGACTCCCCGAAATGACATTGGATGCATTTCGGGGAGTTTTTTTATTTTAAAAGCTCAAAAAGCTTTTTAACCATATCTTCTATCCCTTCGGCAATCTCTGAGATACTTTTACCAAGCATATAGGCTGGGGTGGTAACAATTTTATTCTCTTTATCAACCACTGCTTCTTTTACAGGGCAGTTTATGTGCTTACCACCTAATTGCCCTATAGCTGAGGCTACCCCTTCATCGTTACCTATGGTGAGTTTTGGGTCTATTTTTACATCGGTCAGTGCTTTGGCAAGCAGCACTGGAGCAATACAGACAGCTGCAACTGGCTTTTTGGCTTTTACAGCTTCTTGTACTACTCTTTTTACTTCTGGATTTATACTGCAATTGGATCCTTCAAAGGCAAAGGTGGTCAAGTTTTTAGCCGCTCCAAATCCACCCGGGAAAACCACAGCGTCCACGTCTGAAATATTAAGATTTTTAAGGTCGATAATTTTGCCCCTTGCAATTCTGGCGGACTCCACAAGAACATTTCTTTTTTCACCTTTTGCCTCTTCACCGGTGAGATGGTTAACTACATGGTATTGGGGTATGTCTGGCGCTGCCATGACAAGCTCTGCACCATATTTGTCTAAGAAGTACATGGTAAGTACAGCTTCGTGGATTTCGCTACCATCATAAACTCCGCATCCGCTCAAAACTACCGCAACTTTTGGTTTTGACATAATCTACCTCCTATTTTTTATATTGAAAGATCATTATGTAGACTCAAGAAGTTTTTTTAATCTTTCCACGTTCATAAAACTTGTCCTGGTGCAGTCATTTAGCCCTACACCGTATAAAATATTTCCTCCGATGAAGATATTGGGATTTTTGTTACAAAACTCTTCCACAGCTTCTACAACTTTGTGATGACCCAGATAATATTGGGGTATTGCTTTATGCCATCTAAACGTTTTTATCCTGTATGGGGTATTTTTGATCTGGAGTGTTTCTTTTATATCGTCGTATGCCATACGGATTAAATCGTCGTCTTGTTTTTCTATAATCCAACGATTTTTGTCTCCCCCCATGATAACACGAATAATTTTGTAACCATTTCTTGTTCTATCAGGAAATATCGATGAGTCGTAGAGTACTCCCAAGATCCTCTTTTTTTCTGAGTGGGGGATGAGGTAACCAAAACCATCCAATTGGTCCTTTAAATCCTCTGATTTAAATACAAAGCCGATGACAAAGGCAGGGGCATAGGTTATCTTTTCAAGGGATATGGCAATATTTTCATCAAGACCCTTTATCAGTTTTGAAGTGGTGTAAGATGGGGTGTTTATGAAGACCTTGTCAGCGATGAGATCCCCAGAGGTAGTAGAGATAATGTATCTTTTACCTTCTTTCGTAATTGAGCAGGCTTCGCAGTTTGCCAATTTATTTATATCCATCATTTGATCAAGGAGGTCTATTATCATCTGTTCTAACCCGTTTTTGTAAGATGTTAAAATCCCTCCAGGGCCAGCTGGACCACTTTTTTTCCCTTTTTTCTTAAACATACCTTTAAAAAGTCCTCCATAGTTAATCTCTAAATCCCTTATCACAGGGAAACAGGACCTAAGACTCATCTTTTCAGGATCACCAGCGAAGATACCAGATACCATAGGACCTATGAGATATTCAAGGGCTTCTTTTCCAAGTCTTCTTCTAGCAAAATCTGCGACGGTTTCATCTTCCAATTCTTTTTTTGATATGAAAAACTCTGAGATGATTCTCATTTTCGCTCCAAATGATAAAAGACCAGAGCTGAAGAACATCGGTGGATTTTCTGGTAATCGGTGTAATGTTCCATTTCGCATAATATATCTTTTCCTTGCCAAATCGTTGCTTCTGATTATGTTTGGATTCAGACCTGCAAGGTTTAGTAGCTCTAAGGTATGGGGTTTGCTATCTAAAAATCCGTTTGGTCCTGCTTCTATGATAAATCCATCCTCTCTTGAGGTTTCTATTGATCCGCCCCATCTTAGATTTTTTTCTAACAGAGTAATGTTTAGGTCCAACCCTTGTGTATCTTTTAACTTTTTTAATAAAAATGCAGTGGAAATACCTGAAATACCTCCACCTATTACCGCTATATCCATACGTGACCTCTTTTCATTGACATTTTTCTATATCAATTATATCATAAATAAACAGAGGAGGCAACATGAATAGAAATATAAAGCCATCTTGTTCCATTTGTGCCTGGAGAGGAACGTGTAATAAGAAGTTTTCCATAAAAGATCCTTCAAAATGTCTGGATTTTTCCTTTGATGTCACTTTGGATATTCCTTGTAATGATGAAAAAGATCCTGATCTAAAGAGTAAAAAAGATGAAAATTAAGACAGGCGTAGGTTTTGATGCCCATAGATTTGTAGAGGACAGAAAGCTGATCTTAGGGGGTGTTGAAATACCTTATAAGTATGGGCTTTTGGGGCACAGCGATGCTGATGTAGTAATTCATGCCATAGTGGATGCTATCGTGGGGCCGGCTCTCGGCAAGGATATAGGTAACCTTTTCCCTGACAGCGATGATAGGTACAAGGGTATAGACTCGAAAATCCTACTTAGAGAATCGAGAAAGATGGTCTTAGATATGGGATATAAAATATCAAATATCGATGTTACAGTCATTGCCGAGAAACCTAAACTCAAAGATTATATACCCCTTATGAGATCTGTTCTGTCTGAGGTCTTAGTGTTGGATCTGGATGATATAACAATAAAAGCCACAACCACAGAAAAAATGGGTTTTACTGGTAGAGAAGAGGGTATAGCTGCACTGGCTGTGGCTACTATTGTGAAGTTTTAAGCTACTTTTGATTTGGGGCTTAACACTCGGGCGATGCTCTCCTTATAACTATTTATATTCCCGAGATAAGTGACATTGTCTGTCTCAGCTAAATAGTATAACTCTTCAGGGGTGATCCATGCCCTTTCAAACCTATTATCAACGGTTATTACTCTTTCGTTCCATGGTTCGAAAGAGCCAATGCTGATGAGATAAAAGTGTTCTTTTGTAATAATGGATCTGGCTAAAACTAATATTTTAGCAGTTGTGTACATTTTTGATTCAACCTCAAAAAGGTCTCCAGCGTAAAATCTGTCCATATTGCACCTCCGAAGAGTAAAATATAATCAATAGTTAAAAAGTCAATATATGATTAAACAATGTTTTTAAAATAAACCTGTTTTATTTTTGACTTTAGTAAACTAAAAAATTGTATATATCGTATGGGGTTTTAGCAACAAAATGGACTTTATTATAGTCGGATATTTTTCCAAAGCCCCAGCCTGCAAAAATCATTTCTATTTCTGCATTCAATGCTGCGAAGACATCTGTATGATTGTCACCTACCATTACTGTTCTATTTAATGGGTTGTGGTTATTCATTATATGATGGATCATATCAGGCTCTGGTTTAGGCCTGTTTACCCTGCATGAGCCAACTATATCCACAAAATATCTGTCAATACCCAAATGGGAAAGCATTTTTTCAGCAAATTTTGTGTAGGCGTTTGTAGCTACAGCCATTTTAAAACCTTTGGCTTTTAATTTGGCTAAAAGGTCTGGAATACCATCGTAAAGGTAGGTATTCTTGATACATTGCTCATAGTAGTGGGTTTCGAAAATATCTCTATGTTCTTTAGTGTATTCTTCGATACCATAAAGACCAAAGGCTAGTTTGCTTCTGTCCCCGTTTATCACGTCCACTACCGATGTTTTGGAAAGAGGGGGCAACCCAAAATGGGATCTAACGTGGTTAACTGATATGGTTATATCTTCGCTGCTGTCTATTAGGGTACCGTCCATATCAAATATGATCAGATTATCCTTCATCTGTATCCAACCTCTACCAATGTTGGGTTTAATAGTTTTATTAGATGTTTTGGGTCCAAAGAAACTAAAAACCCCCTTTTGCCACCATTTATATAAATTTTATCTAATTCTAAAATAGTCTTTTCCATGTAAATAGGCAACTGTTTTTTTGTACCAAAAGGGGATGTACCTCCCACAATGTAACCTGTATGTTTTGTGACGGTTTCTGGAGAGCATGGGGTAATGGTTTTTACCCCAAGAAACCTTGCTAAATTTTTAGTGGATATCTCAAGATCACCATGCATAAGAACGATAAGGGGCTTTTTATTTTCATCTTCTAAGACAATCGTTTTTATAACCATGTGTTCATCTACGCCAAGTTTTTGCGCTGAGACCCTCGTACCACCTTTTTCTTCGTATTCGTATAAGTAGGGCTCGTAAGGTATTTTTTGACTGTTTAAAAACCTTGTAGCTGGTGTGACTGGATACTTCTCTGCCATCTTCACGTCACCTTCATCTTTCTTGCTTTACAGATAAATGCGCTATGGTTGTATATCCACATCTCAGGTCTTACTGAAAGACCATCCACTTTCCACGGTCGCTTGATCAATTCGAATGACTCTATATCTGTGAAGAAAGCTAACTCTTTTAGTGTGTCAACATAAGTTTTAAGCTGTAAAACGGTGGGTATATAAGCTACCACTATGCCACCAGCTCTAAGACCTGTCTCAAGGTATTTTAAAACATGCCAGGGTTCTGGTAGATCAAGAAAGACCCTATCATATTCCCCTTGAAATCCTTGATAGATGTTGCCTATTATTATTTCATGGTTTGGTTGTTCCCCTAAGAAGTCTTTTATAAATCTTTTTGATTGCTCTGCAAAGTCTTCTCTTATTTCGTAAGTAATTAGTTTGCCTTGACCAGCTAACGCTCTAAGAAGTGCTATGGATAAAGCTCCTTGACCGATACCTGATTCCAAAATCTCAAGACCCGGATAGACATCCCCTTCCATGAGCATTGCTGCGGTATCTTTTGGATATATGATCTGGGCATTTCTTTTCAGGTGCATAACGTAGTCTATGTAAGTGGGCTTTAGTACAGTGTATTTTATATTTTTGCTACTTAACACGATACCGCCATCACCAGTTTCAATTATTTTGTCATGTTCTATAAAGCCGTAGTTTGTGGAAAATTTTGCCCCTTCTTTTAGGGTAATGGTGTGTTTATTTTTTTTATGGTCTGTCAATATTACTTTGTCTCCATATTTTAGCATTGTATCTCCCGTGAATATAATTCTATATATTCTCACATAAAATTATAAGGGTCAACATCTAATGTAAATGTCATATTCCCTTTTTTTATGGTATTAAATAGACTATCTATTTTTTCTTTGTAAAAGGGTATGGTGGATACAGATTTTATTTTTATTATAACCTGTACTCTATATCTATTTTTTATTTTTGAAATTGGTGCTATGGATGGGCCTAACATGGTGTCTGATAAACGAATATTACTTTTCAAAATTCTTGCGATCTCTTGGGTGACCAACATGAGTTCGTTTAACTTTGGACCTTCGAACAGTACTCTGATGAGCCTGCAGAATGGTGGATAGTTTAAGGCTTTCCGTTTTTGCAACATAACTTTATAGAAAGTGTCCAGATCACCCATCTTTAGGATCTCGAAAATATAGTTTTCAGGGTTATAAGTCTGGATTAGCATTTTACAAGGTTTTTCAAATCTACCACCCCGTCCTAAAAACTGGGTAAGAATTTGAATACTTTTTTCCTCAATTCTGAAATCTGGTATTGTAAACATATTATCTATATTTATCACACCTATGAGTGTTATGTCGGGGTAATTTAACCCCTTTGCTATAATCTGGGTCCCCACCAAAATCTTTTTCTTTTTTGATTCAAACTCTTTTAGTATATTATCTATTCTTGTTGCTGAGGTGAGTGTATCCTGATCAAGTCTTATAACTTCATCGGGAAAAAGATCGTTAAGTAGCTCATATATCTTTTCTGAACCTGTGCCGATGATTTTAAAATCCTTTTGGTTGCAGTTTGAACATATAAAAAAGGTGATCTTTTCATCGCAGTAATGACACCTGCCATGATTATTCTTTTTGTAGTAGGTAAGGGATACGTCACAGTTTGGGCATCTAAATATACTGCCACAGTGATTACATATTATATTGCTGGCATAGCCTTTTTTGTTGATCAACAGGAGGGTCTGTTCGTTGTTTTTTAAACGTTGGTGGATTTCATCATAGAGTTTTTTACTGAAGAATTCTTCTATCAATTCCTCTTTTTTCATATCCAAAAGAACAATGTCGGTGGTGCTTTTAGGATAGAATTTCTGGTTTAGTCTGAGTAAGTGGTACTTTCCAGAGATGGCATTTTGATAAGACTCAAGGGATGGAGTTGCTGAACCTAAGACAATGGGGATGTTGAGGATTTTAGCATATAAGATGGCCATATCCCTTGTATGATAATGGGGGATATCCTCTTGTTTGAAGCTGCTGTCATGTTCTTCATCGATGATGATCATCTTGATGTTTTTACCTGGGACAAATAGGGAGCTTCTTGCTCCTAATAGTACTTTAAGGTTACCATTGTTAAAATTTGAGAGGATTTGTTCCCTTTTTTTATCGGCTATCTTACTGTGATAAACGGCTACTTCATCTATGAGTCTGTTGCTTAGGCGTTCGTAGAGTTGAGATGTGAGGGCTATTTCTGGAACTATGTAGAGTACCTGACCACCTGCATGGATTATATCGTTTATAAGCTTACAATACACTTCTGTTTTGCCACTTCCTGTTACACCGTATATCAAGAAAACACCAAACTGGCTTAATTGTTTTGATATCTCTTCGTATGCAACTTGTTGTTCATCATTTAATGTTATGGCTGTATAGGTATGTTTCTTTTCTTTGACGTTACCAAAGAATCTATCTATATATCTGGTAGGGACAATCTTATGGATCACTGTACCTAAAGGATAGCTGTAATACTGGCTGAGTTTCCTAATAAATTTAAGGTATTGTTCTGGAAATGTGATATGTTCGTTTACTGAAATTATATCTTTTATCTTACTTAGTTGATCATTTGAACTTGTTTCAAATACGATACCCTCTACGATTCTCCTACCAACCTCGATTTTTACGAGGGTGCCTGCATTCAACTTACAATTATATCTATACGTCAAAAGATCAATATAGGGGACGGCAGGAGCTACTTTATAATAGTACATATCATTTTTAATCAAAGTTTTTTAGATGTTCCTCCAGCTTGGTGCAGATTATTTTTAATACTTCTATGCGGGCGTACTTTTTGTCGTTTGCCGGGATAATATACCAGGGGGCTATATCTGTACTTGTCTTTGCCACCATATCATCCACAGCATCTTTATAAAGATCCCATTTTTCCCTGTTCCTCCAGTCTTCTTCTGTTATCTTGTATTGCTTAAGAGGGTTTGATTCGCGTTCTTTGAACCTTTTTAACTGTTCTTCTTTTGATATGTGAAGCCAAAATTTAAAAAGGAGGATTTTTCCATACTGGGTGAGTTGTTCTTCAAAGTCATTTATCTCTGAGTATGATCTGCCCCATTCTTCTGGGGTGGCAAAGTTTTCCACCCTTTCTACCAATACCCTGCCGTACCAAGATCTGTCGTAGATTGTGACAAAACCAAATCGGGGCACATGTCTCCAGAATCTCCAGAGGTAGTGATGAGCTTTTTCTTCATCTGTGGGAGCTGCCACTTGTATAACCTGGTAGAGCCTTGAGTCTATACCTTTTGTTATCCTTCGAATACACCCACCTTTGCCGGCAGCGTCCCAGCCTTCAAAAAGGATGATCGTGGATACCTTTTTCTGATGGGCCTTCCATGTAAGCCCCCAAAGCTTTAACTGGAACTTTTCGAGCTCTTTATCATAGTCTTTTTTATTTATAGAAACATTTAGGTCCACATTGTCTAAAATAGAAGGGTAGTTGTATGAGATGTTGATGTTAGTTGTTTCATGTTTGTGGGTCTGCTCTTTTTTCTGTTTTATTGCCCCTTCATACAGATTGACAAGGGTTTCTATAACGGTGAGGTTTCTGTTTCGAGGATCATAAGCATCGATCAATACCCATGGGGCTTCTACCCTGTCAGTTACCCTTATTGCCCTCGAAGCTGCATCTACTATCTCTTTGTAGTGCTTTACATTTTTGTTGTTTATCCTAAACTTTGCTATATCTTCACTGTACTCTTTTTTTATCTTTTTTACCTTTTTCTTTTGACCATCTTCTGACAGATGAAGCCAGAATTTGACAATATATGTACCGTTGTTAAATAGTGATCTTTCAAAGCGGATCCTGCGTTGCATTCTTCTATCAAACCTATCGATGTCGATTCTACCATACGCTAAGTCCAAAAAAGTATTTTCATACCACCCACCAAAGAGTAATGAGGTAGTACCTGCAGCAGGCAGAGATCTCCAGTATCTCCAAAAAGGTGGTCTTTCCCGTTCTTCTTCGGTTTCTGCCCAGAAGGTATATGTTTTTAAGAATCTTGTATCCATGAATTCGGTGATAAGGTTTATTATTTCGCCTCTTCCTGCTCCATCTACACCTGCTATAAGAATTATGATGGGGATTTTTAGCTTTTTTGCTTCTAATTGGGCAAAAAAGAGCCTTTGACGGAGTTCGGCTATCTTCTTTTCGTAATAATCCTTTTCAACCTTTTTCTCCATCTCCACAACCTCAAACATATCCGCCTCCGATACAAATTGATATTTTATTTTAACATCTGGGTTATGCAAAAGCAAGGGGAATTTGAGTTGACATCGATTTGTGTCAGATTACATAAAACCTCTTGCATAAAACATCATTTTATATTATACATAATTAAGAGGTGGAAGATGAATAAAACATTGAATAGTTTTAGATTTTTTGGTTTAAAGTTAGAAACATTAGAACAAGCACACAAAATGTCTTTGCCAGCTGCTATTATGACTGGTATGATGGGGGTTGTATCTTTTGTACATTGTGTGACTGTTATACCTGATTTTCTATTTTTGGGTTTTCTTGATTTGGTGCTCTGGGGTGTTTTAGGTTTTGGGATATATAAAAATTCGAGGATTGCAGTGATAAATACATTTATTATGTATATATTAGGAGGAGCATATTTTAGATTGATCCCTATATGGCAAAGCAATATTTTTGCAACAATTTATATCATCATATTAGTTTTTGCTTTATGGGGAACATTTTTATACAATAGGTTGCTTAAAGCTCAAAACAAAGGTTAGTTTAGTCCAAAATCGCTTAAGAGCTTGTCTATATCCTCCTGGGAAGCTACTGGGCTATCTTCATCTGTGGATGATGTTACTACGTATCCAAGTATGGATCCGAGTCTTGCTCCTATTTCCTCTATGTTTTTTATCACCTTATTTATCTTTTGTTCTGTGATGTCCTGAAACTCCAAGGCTTGTAGTATATCGAAGCCAAGTTCCTCCGCTTTTTGAACAAGCTCTTCAATGTGCTCTATCTTTTTCATCGCAGAAGAGGTGTCCCTTGACTCAATAAATCTTTCCACATCCCTCAGGGCATCGCTTATCTCGGTATATATAGAGGAAAGGTCATCTGAGTGTTGTAAAAGATTCGATGTGGCTTTTTCAGTGGTCTCATTTATAAATTCGAGGTTTTTGGCTACAGCTGGGACTTTTTCTGAGGAGTTTTCTATGTTATCTATCTTTTCTTTGGTGTTAAGGATCAATTTTATTATCTCACCTAACTCACCTTTTACATCTATGGAGATATCTTTGGCTTCTCCATGTATGATTTTGCGGGCTATCTCTTTTATCTCTGAGATGGCATCAATCTCTATGCTTAATGTTTGGTGTTCGACTGACTCACTTTTTTTTTCTTCTTCTATGGCTGTTTCATTTTTTTTTTCCGCCTCTTTTTTCCTCCGGATCATCTCCTCGGTTTCTTTTTCCCTTTTAGCAAGTTCCATGGCTATGAGAGCATCAAGGTCGTTTTGATCTACATGAACAGCCTCGTGGTTTATCTTTTCCTCAGCTTGTTTGACTGCATCGTTTAGAATATCCTCTAAACTCTCCTGCTGAACAGATTTTTTCTTTTTATTTATCTCCTCAGTTTCTTTTTCCCTTTTGGCAAGTTCCATAGCTATTAAAGCATCTATATCTTCAGTGGTATCTGTAGTGTCAGTAAATTGTTTTTCTTCCTTGATCTCTTCGATAATAGTTTTAGTGGGACTTTTTAATTCCTGTTTAGATATTTGTTTTGTTTCTAATGCATCTTTCTCTTCAATATCTTCCTCAAGGGAAGATGAAGTGGGTACATGGTATTCGGGCTCAAATCTTTCCCTTTCTGGTGTAAGTTCTGTTGTATTACCAGAAGATCCACCTTTAGACCCAGTAAACTTTTTCTTAAGGTCACTTTCATAGTTTTTATCATCATAAATCAAGGAATCTATATCAAGAAGAATAATAAGCCTTTCATTGTATTTGCAAATACCCAGTATATACTCCTGTCCAATCGATCCCACTAAAGGTGGTGTTGGTTCGATGAGGGTTTTATTTATTCTGATTACCTGTGTAACTTCATCAACGACAAATCCTATATTTTCCTTTTCAAAACGAACGACAATTATTCTTGTTTTCTTATCAAAATCAGATTTATCAAGATTGAATCTTACCCTGAGATCAACCACAGGAATAACTTTACCCCTCAGGTTCATTACACCCATAATATAGTTTTCCGTTCTTGGTACGGATGTTATTTCAACAAGTCTAATTATCTCCTGAATCTTTAAAACATCTATGGCATACTCTTCTTCGCCGAGCTTAAAACCAACAAGTTGTAGAAGATCTTCGTCTTTTACTTCTTTTAAATCTTCGATATAGACTTGTTGAGCGTTCATGTTACACCTCTAAAGTTTTTTCAAAATTAGGTCTCTGATTTCGTTAAAAAGCTCTCTATTGGTATCATTTGTATTTTCATAGTAAGGCTCAAGTTTTTTCACACTTTCACTTACATATAGATCATAAGGTAAAAAACCTAATTTTTCAACAGAAATTCTTAAATATTTTTTGGATACATTTTCGAAGCCATAAAAGATATTTAGTTCTTTTTTAAACTTTAGCATATTCAGTATAAGACCCACCTTATAGTTATCCACTATATTTATAACTTCTTCAGAAAGTCGTGGATCGATTTTGTTTAGCTCATTAAGGATATCATCGACCATCTGATAGTTCATACTTCTACTTCGTAATTTGTTGCAAATAGTTTCTAATCTTGGGTCTTTAAAAAGGTGTCTTTCTATCTTTCTATACAGCGCTATTTTCAAAAAACCGTATGAGTTTTCTATTGATGTGGGTTCACTGTTCATAATAAGGATTTTTTTATCAGAGAAATTGAAAAAATCTATCATGTTGTAACTTGTCCCAGCACCTAAGTCCATAATTATGTATCTATAATTAGATCTCTTTAGGTTATTGAGGATCTTTAGTTTTTCAAAGTTGTTAATGTGGGCCATCCCTAATATATCACTGGAACCGCCTATAAAATCAACATTTGCAGGTGTTTTTAGGATGACATCTTCCATCCTAAAGTTTTCTTTTAAAAAATTATAGATACCTTTGCCCTGGGCTTTAAGACCTACAAAGGTATGAAGGTTTGCCCCACCTAGATCTCCATCCACTAGGAGAATATCATCATAGACTCTTTTCATGGACATGGCAAGATTTGCGGCAAAAAAGCTTTTACCAACACCACCCTTGCCACTTGCCACGGAAATAATCTCTGACATTCCCTTAATAACCCCTGTATCTCATTAGTAAATATTTTACTACAAAATATGTAATCACTCCAAGTATCAAACCAACTACATGGCACCCTACAAATACTGGCCATAAGATAGATTTAGCAAGCGATATAAGATCATTAAAGTTTTTAATACTCCATATGATCTCCTTTTCATTTGTATCGGTCAAAATGGTACCAACTTTATATAAAAATGCGTATATAGGTGGTACTGTTATCGGGTTTGTTATGTAAGCTCCAATCATCAAAGGATAAATAGGGAGTCTCAATCCAATACTGGTAACAGTAGCCAATAGGGTATGAAACCCTAAATAGGGGCTAAAACCAATCACCATGCCTAAGGCACTGCTTAGAGCTATTTTGTGGGCAGGTGCATTAATATTTAATACATACTTCAAACCTTCCCTGATCTTAGTTATCATAAATCCTCAATGGCTATTCTTAGTACTTCCTCAAAACGTTCAACGGGGAGCACTTTTATACCCTTTTTCATCTCTTTAGGAAGTTTTATAAGATCATTTTCATTTTTCTTTGGTATAATTACCGTTTTAATGCCTATTCTTTTGGCGGCAAGCAGTTTTTCTTTTAGTCCACCGATAGGAAGAACCTTGCCAGTGATGGTTATTTCACCGGTCATGGCTACATCTTTTTTGACCTTTTTTCCGCTGAAAAGAGAGAATATAGCGGTAGCCATAGTAATACCTGCCGATGGACCATCCTTTGGTATTGCACCAGCAGGGACATGTAAATGAATGTCTTTATCATCAAATTCCTTTGGATCGATGGAGTACTTTTCTGCAATCGATCTTACAAAGGTTAGGGCTGCTCTGGCAGATTCTTTCATAACATCACCCAATTGTCCTGTTAGGATCAGATTCCCTTTACCTTTGTATTTAGCCGATTCTATGAATAGTACATCACCACCATAAGGGGTCCAAGCAAGGCCTGTTACAATCCCTACCTCATTTTCCTTTAACTCATCCTCTTCGAAATATTTTATTGGTCCTAAAAATTTTAGGATATTGTTTTTGGTTATTTTAAAACACTTATCTTCACCGGTGGCTACCTTTCTTGCAATTTTTCTACAAACGGTGCCTATGAGTCTTTCAAGATTCCTCAGGCCAGACTCCCTTGTGTATCCAGAAATAATAAAAGATATTATTTTATCAGGTATTATAATCTGGTTTTCCTTCAGGCCATTTTCTTGGATCTGACGTGGCACCAGGTACCTTTTTGCGATATTTATCTTCTCCTCTTCAATGTAACCTGGAATATGTATGATCTCCATTCTGTCTTTGAGAGCTGGTGGAATTGGATCAAGATAATTTGCTGTAGTTATAAACATTATCTTTGAAAGATCATACGGTACACCTAAATAGTGATCTACAAAGGCATTGTTCTGCTCTGGATCCAGTACTTCCAACAGAGCAGATGCGGGATCACCCCTAAAGTCGCTACCAAGCTTGTCTATTTCATCCAGCATGAAAACTGGATTACTACTACCAGCATTTCTCAACCCCTGTATTATCTTTCCGGGTAAAGCACCTATATAGGTCCTTCTATGCCCCCTTATTTCTGCTTCATCCCTTAAACCACCTAAGGATATCCTAATAAACTTTCTACCCATAGCCCTTGCTATAGATCTTCCAAGCGATGTCTTACCCACACCTGGGGGGCCTACAAAACAGAGAATAGGGCTTTTCATCTTAGAATTGAGCTTTCTAACCGCCAAAAAGTCTAAGATTCTATCTTTAACCTCTTCAAGGCCATAATGATCCTCTTCCAGTACCTTTTTAGCATTATCTATATCCAGATTGTCCTTTGTGTATTTACCCCATGGAAGTTCCACAATCCATTCTAAGAATGTTCTTACTACTGTTGCTTCTGCAGAGTCGGAGTGCATTCTTGATAGTCTCTTGAGCTGTTTTGTGGCTTCCTCTTTTACCTCTTTGGGCATTTTGAGTTTTTTTAGTTTTTCTTCAAACTCTTCGATCTCTTTAGAGAGGTCATCCTCATCACCTAACTCTTTTCTAATCGCTTTTAACTGCTCTTTTAGAAAGTATTCCCTTTGACTTTTATCGATTTCACCACGGGCATCGTTTAAGATTTTGTTTTGTACCTCTAAAATAGATATCTCTCTTGTCAAAAACTGGCTTACTCTGTTCAACCTTTCTATGAAATCGAGTTTTTCTAGTATCTCTTGTGCTTCGTTAGTTTTTAGACCAAGGTTTGCTACTATGATATCTGCCAATTTACCTGGTACGTTTATGGTTTCAATGACTGCAAGAAGATCAGGTAGCATTGGTTTACCAAGATTGACAGCTTTTGCAAGCTGCTCTTTCACATATCTGATAAGGGCTTCTACCTTTAGGTCTGATGAAGGCTCTTCCTCTTCATCCACAGGCTTTATCTTTACCTTGTAAAAAGGTGTTTCTTGGGTGTAATCCTCTAAAATAGCTCTTTTTATCCCCTGCACAAGTATCTTAACTCTGCCATCAGGTAGTTTTAGCATCCTAAGGATCATGGCTACTACACCGGTGGTATAAATATCATCCTTTTGGGGATCTTCTATCATAGGGTCTTTTTGGGTAGCCAGGAAAATCATTCTTTTGGAATTTAGAGCTTCATCTACTGCTGCTATGCTCGATTCCCTACCTATGAATAGGGGGACTACCATGTATGGAAATACTACTATATCCCTAACTGGTAAAAGGGGTAGAATATCCGGGATATTTAATTCGTTTTCAATTTGCTGTTCCACTATCTCCCTCCGTCTTCTGTTAGTGTTATATAGACAAACTCTTTAGGTAGACGTTTGAAAATGACTTTAAAAACACCATCTTCGAACGATGCTTCAATATGCTTGGTATCAACTTTTACAGGTAACTTTACTATTCTTCTAAAGGGGTTTGAGTTCCTTTCAACCCTTAAATAGTTATAGTTGTCGGCTTTTGGGGGACGAACTATCCCTTCTAATACCAACAAGTCCTCGTATAAATATATTTTGACATTTTCCCTTTTTACACCAGCAAGCTCCACCCAGACGACTACAGAATCGTTTCTAAGACTAATATCCACAGGAGGGAAATGGCCATGTTCTAAAAGCTCTTTTGTTCTTTTAGTAAATTTTGTTACTTCATTTGCAAGACCATGAATAAGAACAATCTTTTCTATAGAGGAAAGCTCGTCCATATGAACCTCAACAGTATTTACTTAAAATCTTTTTAAAATCCTCTTTAATATCTTCTCTATTTAGGGCAAAATGTACTGTGGCTTCCAAGTAACCCAATTTATTGCCACAGTCAAATCTTGTTCCTTCATAAATATATCCATAGCTACCTGATTTTTCGGTAACTTTTTTTATCGCATCGGTTAACTGAATTTCACCATGAGTCATATCACATTCGGCGATCGATTTCAATACTTCTTTGGTTAGTATGTATCGTCCAATGATGGCATAGTTTGATGGTGGGTTTGCTTTGGGTTTTTCCACCATACCTTTTAGTCTAAAAAACCTCTCATCTATTTTTTCAGCTATATCCACAATACCGTATTTATATGTCTCTGATGGAGGAACCTCTGTTATGGCTAAAACAGGTGCTTTGATCTCTTCAAACTTTTCGATGAGCTGGGCTGTAACGGATCTCCTGTAGCTTATGATATCATCTGGCAAAATAACAACAAAAGGGTCATCACCGAGAACATCCCTTGCGCAATAGATGGCATGGCCAAGCCCTTTTTGTTCTTTTTGCCTAACTGTTATGAAATCACACATTTCACTTATTTTAGATAATATTTCGTATTCCCTCTCTTTTTTAGACTCCTTAAGAGCTATTTCAAGTTCGATGGACTTATCAAAGTGATCTTCTATGGCTCTTTTAAACCTCCCTGTTATAAATATTATCTCTTCTACACCTGCTTCTACAGCCTCCTCAACGGCGTATTGAATCAATGGTTTGTCGATGAGGGTTATCATCTCTTTTGGTATTGCTTTTGTAGCTGGTAGCATCCTTGTACCAAAACCTGCAACTGGAAAAACTGCTTTTCTTATCTTCATCCATCACCTCAAGAGTATTTTAGAATGATTCCAGCATAACCAACGACCCTATCATAGTCTCCGCTAACAGCGGCACTTGTTGTGTGTTTTAGTAGTTCTGCATTGGTAATGTTGAGTTTCTTTGCTATGTATAAGGCTATAGTTGTTGGTATAAAGCCACACATACTTATCTCATTGGATTTAATAGTATTGTAAAGATTTTCTGGAGCTAAATTGAGAATCTCTTTGATAGCAAGGTTGTCCTTTTGAATAGTTGTTTTTTCATCTTCGAAATGATTGAAATCAGAACTGATAACAAAGGTGATTTCATTAAGGATATCCTCTATGGCCTCATATATCTTTTCGGCTACAGTTTTACATTCTTCAAGGCTAAGGTGTGCAATGGTGATAGGTGTTATTGTTATATCGTTTCTAAGGTATTTTAGCATAGGGGTGATTACTTCTAAGGAATGCTCCTTGAGATGTGCAAGGGTATCTGTTTTAAATCCTTTTGATATGAGTCGTTCTATTATTTCTGTATCAGTATCAATATTACCGAAAGGGGTCTCCCAGCTACCTGCAGGATAGATGGATACCCTTTGACCGAAACCTGTATGGTTTGGTCCCATCAATATGATCCTTTTTTTTAATGAGATGTTCGAAAGTGTCTGAAAAGCTACTTCACCAGAAAACACGTAACCTGCATGGGGAACAATGCAAATTGCAACATCTTTTTTTGAAGAACCCCTTTGCCAATTTGTAAACATATTGGCTAATTTTTTGGGGTCAGAGGGGTAAAAATAGTTTTTTACTACAGCTTCCCTGTACATATATAACCCCCTATTGATTCGAACCATTTCTTACCAAGATTTATTGAAATATTAAAGAAACTAAAATCGTTTATAAGATAGAGATTGTTTTTTATTTTTTTTATCATTGGGGAATTGTTTGTGAAGAGTTTGATTTTATCCACTAACTCCATTTTTACATTCTTTAGGAAAGTCTTGGTTATTATATGTTCGAGATATTTTCCCTTTTCAGAAATAAGAAAAAGGTTTTCTTCATTTATAAAAAACTCTATAGTACTGTTTTCATATTTGACTATTGCATAATCGGTTCCAATAAATTTTTGTAGATTATCGGCAAGTTTATAAACATGTATAATTTTGTTAAATTTTAAATCTGGAATATCTCTATCTGTTAGATAAGAGGTGAGGTATAGTTTTTTATTGTTAAGATACCTGAGGTTGTCTAACTCTTCTTTATAATATATCAAAGCTGGTTCAGAAAGGGGGAATCTGTTTTTTATCAAATAATCTAAAGCAGAGGTGATATTATTTTTTTTTAAAAAGTTTTTATACAGGAGTCTGTTTAGAAAATTATCGGAATATCTGTAGAATATATCTGGGGGGATAGTAGAGAGCATATCGAATCTAAAGACGGTATAAGACTCGTTATCTTTATATACCAAACGGTTACCTATTGTTTTAAAGTTTATGTTAGTTTTTACACGTTTTATATTGTAGCCATAATTTTCTACATAAGAAGCAATTTTGTTAAGATTTACACTAGGGTTTACAAAAACTATTTCCTCAAATGTATCTAATTTCATTATAAAAAGAGTCCCTCTCTACTGGAGTGAAACCTGCAGATTTTATCATATCTATGAGATCCTGTTCTGTCAATCCCTCTTTAGATGTGGCTCCTGCGGAATGAGTTATTCTCTCTTTTACGATTGTACCGTCAAGATCATCGGCTCCAAAATAAAGGGCAATTTGGGACGTTCTTTCTCCAAGCATCACCCAATAAGATTTTATATGGGGTATATTATCAAGTAAGATACGGGAAATGGCTGTGATTTTTAGGTCCTCTACACCTGTTGACTTTTTAATATTTGATAGAAAAGTATTTTCAGGATGAAAGGATAGAGGGATGAAAGCATTGAAACCGTTTGTTTTATGTTGTAGTTTTTTTATCCTTGTGAGATGATCGATGATATCATCTTCGGATTCGATATGACCATAAAGCATTGTGGCATTTGTTTTTATACCGATATTATGGGCAATCTCCATAATCTCAAGCCACCTTTGGGAAGAGATCTTTTCAGGGCAGATAATCTTCCTTTTGTCTTCGGCAAATATCTCTGCTCCTCCACCCGGAAGCATATCCAGCCCATGATCTCTTAATCTTTTGAGTACTTTTTCAGTAGTAAAACCAGTTAGCTGTGTGAAGTAATCAATCTCTACTGCACTAAAAGCCTTTATGGAGATATTAGGAAAGTTTTCTTTGATAGTCTTAAGCATCATACAGTAGTAATCGAATTTTAACTTTGGGTGAAGACCTCCTACTATATGGACCTCTCTAAGATCGATATCGATGGATCTGATGTAATCCACAATCTCCTGGAGGGAAAACTCATAAGCGTCTGCATCAAAATCATCCCTTGCAAAAGCGCAAAACTTACATTTATTTAAACATATATTTGTATAGTTTATGTGTATGTTTTTGATATAAAAGACCTTATCACCCCAAAGCCCCTTTTTTATTTGATATGCTTTTTGGCCTAAAGGGGTTAGCTCCTCTTTAAAAAGGGACTTCATATGATCTTTGTCCTTTTAAGTGAGCTTTTAAAGGCTAATACAATCTCTTTATCAAACTGGGTACCTGTGCACCTATCCAGCTCTTCTATGGCTTGTATTGGTGTCCTTTTGGGTCTATAGCTTCTATCTGTGGTCATGGCGTCATAGGAGTCAGCTACAGCTAAGATCTTTGCCCCTATTGGGATCTCTTTGTCGGTAAGACCATATGGGTAACCAGTCCCGTCAAGTTTTTCATGATGAAACAAAACATAGTAAGGAACATCACCCAAAAATTTAATGGGCTCAAGGATCTCTTTTCCGTATATGGAGTGCTTTTTTATTTCCTCAAATTCTGAACTAGACAGCTTATCTGGTTTTACAATTATATATGTATCTACTCCTATTTTACCAATATCGTGGAGAAGACCTGCATAAGTCATATATTTTGCAAACTCGCTGTTAAACTTCATCTCTTCTACTATCATCATACTATAACGCTTGACATTTTCCGAGTGTCCCCTGGTGTAACTATCCTTTGCATCGACGGCATTAGATAGTGATAGGATTGTTTGAAGGTAACCATCAGATAGATCCAGAAACGATAATGAATTTTGCAGAGCTAAAGAGACCTGTCCCACATAGGTGTTTAGTAGATGTTTTTTGATGTTGCTAAATTTTTTCTTTGCGTCAAAGTATACTGTGAATATACCCCATAAACCTTGCTTTGCATACATCGGAAATACAATAGCAGTATAGAAGCCGCCTGTATCTCTTTTAATTATAAACTCGTAACTACTAGATGTACTAAATATCAAAAGTGCTTTTTTTGCATAAAGCTCTTCATCGATATATTCGATTATTTTAGGGTCAGCATTTTGAAAACTGATTTTTCTATGGAAGAGCTTTATATAAAAACCTTCAAGGTTAAATTCACCAATCAGTTTTTTATGGATTTCAAGTAGTATCTCCTCTTGGGATAAGGTGGAAGAGAGAAATTTGGCAGATTCATATATAGAAATCACATCCTGTAGAAGCGCCACTTCTTTTTTTAATTTTTTCGATTCGAGTGCTCTGCTGATTTTGGAGTTTACGTCATTTACATTAAAAGGTTTTGTAATGTAATCGTCGGCTCCCATTCTGAGGGATTCTATTGCTGTTTCAAGGCTTGGATATCCAGTGATGATGATTACAATCTTTTCTGGATACTTATCTTTTATCAGTTTTAGAAGTGTTATGCCATCCATGTCAGGCATTTTTATATCTGTAAGGATTACGTCTATTGAATCTGCTTTATTGTCTAAGATTGCTAGTGCTTCAAATCCATTTGAGGCTTCTAAAAAACCATATTTCTCCTCTTCCAGAATAAGCCTGACACTATCCCTTATATAGTCTTCATCATCTACAACAAGTACATTTATTTCACTAGACATAATTCACCACTTTATTTTTTAAAATTATACAAAATTCCTGAAAAAGAATCAACGATTTCTTGTATGATTGTCTTATTTGCTGTATATTCTGAAGTCCATCTCCTGAAAAATACTATTTTTATGTTCCAGTTTTGTGAGATATTCAAAGTCTATTTCGGTGTTTAACATGTTTTCAAGTTTGAGAAAGTTAAAAATATGTTCCTTTTCCCTCAGTGTGGCATATTCAGTGGCTGTTCGGGTTGTCATTAGAAATGCCCAGTCGCTACTTTGTGCCAGTAATAGTTCTCTTGCCATCTGGTTCAAGACTCTTTGAATATTAGGGTCCGAAGAATGTTTGAATCTTGTAGCATAATCCACCATTTTATCGGCTATAATTTTCAGATGTTTGTATATCCACTCATTCCCCTCATTAAGCCAGACACCATAGTACCCTTTATCACCCCAGGATGAGGGATTTATTTCTAAAACCTGGTTTGTGTTGTATTCATTTAAATATTCCATAGGCGTGATGGCTTTTACAACATTACTCTTACTCATAAATCTGAACAGGTTGTACAAAAATTCTGGTCCTTCAAACCACCAGTGACCAAAAAGCTCTGCATCATAAGGAGAAACTACAAGGGGTTTTCTATCCATATAGTTTGTAAGTTCTAATACCTGCTTTTCTCTTTCTTTTAGGAAATGTTTAGCATGTTGTTCTACTTTGGCTAAAGCGTGTTCCCGTATGTAATATTCTTTATAATCACTTGTTCCTGTTACCCTGTGGTATTTGATACCAGTGAATACCCTTGTTCCATCCGGACATATGTAAGGTTTGATATAGTCGTATTCCAGATCAAACCCTATATCCCTGTAAAAATCCCTATAATCGAAGTCTCCTGGATACCCTTCTTTAGAGCTCCAAACCTGCTTAGAGGAACTAAAGTCTCTAGCAAATACTGCAACCCCCGATTCAGTATAAACAGGTGCATATACACCATATCTGGGTTTAGGTTTGCCAAAGATTACCCCGTGGGTATCTGTAAAAAAGTATCTTATACCATATTCATCAAGTATTTTGTCTAAACCTTTGTAATAGGCGCACTCAGGTAACCAGATACCTTCAGGTTTACAGCCGAAGTGTTTGTTGTAGTTGTTTACGGCAATCTCTATCTGGGCACGAACTGCTTTTTCGTTAAAACTCATAAAGGGTAGAAAACCATGTGTGGCACCACATGTGGTTATCTCTATAAAACCGAGCTCTTTAAAACGCTTGTATTCCTTAAGGATATCCCAATTAAGATCTTCCAGAAAATGTTTGGTAAACTGGAAAAGGTCCCTGTAAAATAAGGATAATTTATTCAACTGATAATCATAGCTTGTTCTTTTTATCTCTTTGGAACTAAGTTCTATCATTCTATCTAAATGTTTTTGATATTTCTCTATCAAAATGGGGTCTCTTAGCATTTCACATAGAGGCGGTGTCATACTTATTGTTAGTCTGAAATCTATTTTGTTTGCTTCAAGTTGTCTTAAGTATTTTAAAAGGGGTACATAACATTCTGTAATAGCTTCAAAAAGCCAATGCTCCTCTAAAAAATAATCATACTCAGGGTGTTTTACGAAAGGTAAATGGGAATGAAGTACTAATAACCAATAACCATGCATTTTTATCTCCACTGACTGTTATTTGTGGAACTAATTTGTTTTTCTAATCTTTTGTATATGTCAAGACTGCTGTAATGTCCATCAAAACCTGAAAGGGATAGATGAATAATCTTCTCAATATGGGATTTTACTGTCATGTACACAATGTCATCTTTATCAGAAATCCTTTCACAAGGCATTTTAAAACTATTGGATACCAATATCGGCTTAAAACCATCCTGATTCTCAATGCCAATCTCTGTCCACGCCTCCTGATCTTCTAATAAATGGTTTACAAAAAAATAATTGCCAAAAAGGCCTACTTTTACCTTAGATAGTTCACCAATGTTTTTAGTGACCAATCTTAAGGTGAGTTTGAGGTTGTTTATATTATCTCCACCTATAAATTCTTCAAGCTTTGCTCGGGTTAATTCCCAGCATACGTAGGCGCGTTTGGCATCGATTGGTAAAAACATAATCATGTCGTAATCATAGGTCTGAGGCAGGGGGTAGTCTTCTGCTTTGGGAGTAACGACAGGTGTCTTCTGTTCCTTATACTCGTATCCAATATTAGAATCAGGTACAGGATCAAACTTAGATTGCTCTACTAACTGTTCCATATTTATTTCCTGTTTTAGAGAATTGATTAATTCTTCTTTTGACATTTTGGACCTTCCCTTGATATTTTTGCTTTTGGCAAGCTCGTAGAGTTCATTTTTACTTAGATTTTCTAAAGATCTCATTCTTCCCACTCCATTTTGTTTACATATATATTATAGCATATATTATTTTTTTTACCATATTTTTATAAGAATTTAGCAAAAAATTTACCAGTCTATATTCTTGTAAATCTGTTTAATCTGTCTGTTTAAAGTGCATTTTTTAAGATATCTGCACATCTTTCAGGCAAAAATGGGTTTATATATACCCCTGTTCCTTTTTCAATGCCCCCAATACGGTTTATTCTTGGTATTAATTCCACGTACCAATGGAAAAATCTATCGGCATATTTTGAATACTCCATATCTGGGCTATCTATATTGTGACATGTGTTTAGTAGGTTCATATTAAAAGGTGGTTGATCAAGGGCTGTCTTGTACCTTTGGAATATATCTTTTAATATATCAGAAAGGGCATTCTTTTCCACTTGACTCATCTTTAAAAAGTCGTTTGTATGTTTAAGCGGTATGATATCTACTTCAAAAGAATGTTTCGAAGCAAAAGGTGATATGGCTACAAAGAAGTCGTTTTTGAGAATGATTCGCTCATTTTTTTCCATTTCGAAATGGATGATATCACATATCAGACATCTGTTATTGCTAAAGTAATAATTATACAGGTTTTGCCATATATGTTTTATGTCATTTGGAATAAATGGGAAAGCCAGTATCTGGGAATGGGGGTGAGACATGGTAGCACCAGCACCTTTGCCACTATTTTTTATCATGGTTATATATTTAAGTCTTATATCTCTTTTTAGGTCTTCTATTCTGATAGAGGCAGCGTTTATTAGTCTTACAATATCCTCTTTTGAGTAATCGAAGATCTTTTTATTATGGTCTCTTGTATCTATAATGACCTCGTGGGCACCAAGTCTTGTACTGGCTGCATAGGGACCGTATTGTTTGATTGTATATTGCTCCTCGACTTTCATTATAGGGTATTTGTTTGGGATGACCCTAAGATGCCAGCTTTTTTTCCCGTCAATTAGCTCTGTTTCCTCATAAAGGCTATTTGCTGTGTAGTTCTCATTACCGGGGCAAAAAGGGCAGTATTCAGCTGGGTCCTCCTTTTCCTTGTGGAATACAATATAGTCTCCCCGTTCACCTCTTTCTGGGGCAAAAATAATCCATCTCTTTCTAATAGGATCGAATCTGAAGGACATTATCACTCTCCCTACATTACTTTGATAAAACCTGAAACTGTTAGCTCTTTTCTAAATTTAAATGGTAATGCGACACATACTCCTTGTGTAGTAAAATCTACCCCCTGTTCACTTTGATGGGCTGTATTAACTAAATATACTATTGCTTCAGTTTTTTTATCCAAATTGATTTCTAACATCGTATCACCGGCATCTATAATAAAGAGATTGTTTTTGTTCGATAATATGTCACCAACTTTTTTACCGTTTACTTTTAGTTTATTGTAGTTGAAAAAGTGAAAATTAAATTCAAGAATATAGTAAAGATTTTTAGTAAATGATGAATTTATTTCTATTTCAAAAGAGATACCCTTGTCTTTTAGTGAAAAACTCTTTTTTAAGTTGGTCTTATACATCTTATCGAGATAGATACCACCTTTTCTTTCAAATATTATCTGATCATCTTTTGGGATTAGTTCAAAGGGTTGGTTTGTGAAATCCCCTATCTCCTTGTATCTCGTATAAGCTATCTCTTCGGGGGTATAATTTTCCACGATGTGATCTACAAAGGAGTTTCTATCGTACCAATCGAAGGCGATTTTGTTTTTAACCTCTTCGGAAAGAGTGATATTCATTTCATGGATAGTGGTTATTCCAGTAGTGGCTTCAGTACTCTCCTCTTTTGATCTCAGAAGGGTATCGTGATAACCTTCCCACCTTCTTGAGAGGGTATTGCACAGATTTATTTCACTTTCCAACAGATCAAGAGACTTTAGCTGCCCTCCATGTTTGATCGTCCATAGTGTTGCCAAATTCCTATTTCTCAATGTACAACACCCATAGCCATCAAACAAAAGATCACTGATTTTTATCTTTTCATCCCCTTCTAATGCTGTAATCCTTTTTTCAGCTTTTATGATGTATTTAAAGGTGTTATCCCTCAGATTTGGCAAATATATACCTCCAAATATACCATGCCACAGGACATCGTTGCATTCCCCTTTGAAAAGGTACTCATTCAATAATGGGTCATTTAATGTGTAAGCTTTTTTCGATATTGCAAGCAACCTTTTGTGGATATGATTGCTTTCAGGATATTTTATAAAGAAGTTCTTCCAGTGGGCACCTTTTAAATAGGTTTTATAGATATTTTGAAATTCTGTTTTTTTAAGAAAGCTGGATAATCTTTCCATCTCAATGAATTTGTCGGCAAAAAGAGACCATTCACCCATTTCGTAGTAAGAGGTAAGGGGTAGATAGGCGAGACCCATTGGTGGATTCTTCTCAACAAAGTCATAATAGTGCATAAACTGAAAATCTTTAGAGCTGGTAAATAGATCTAAAAATTTTTCAAGCCACCCTTTTTCGTATACCCATTCATAGGTTTTTGGCCAGACACCGAATTTTTCCCCATCATCAAACAAAATAGCCCCTTTGCCCCCTTTGTGGATAATTTCTTTTAGATATTGATCTATTTCATTTAGTTCTTTGAAGGGGATAAAGTATCTCAATGTTTGGTCTATCGGAAAGATTTTTATTGCTAAACCATCCTGTTCAGAAATAAAATATCCGTAGAGATTATCTTTATGGAAACCCATTGAGATAAAGTGGTAATCATCAACAACAAGATACTCAATGCCACATTCCACCACATCAGGTATGATTGAAGGATCCCAGACTCTTTCTGTAAGCCATAAACCTTTAGGTGAGACACCAAAGTTCTCATATATAAAACTGTTCAGCTTTTTAATTTGCAATATCCTATCTCTTTTAGGTATGGCAGATAGAATAGGTTCGTAGTAACCACCAGTAAATATCTCTATTTGTCCTTGATCTAAAAGTTTTTTGAAAAGTGAAAAGAGTTGAGGGTTTTTGTTTTTGATGTACTCAAATAGCCAGCCACTGTAATGGATTGCAAATTTGAAGTTTTTGTATCGTGATGCAATCTGGGCAAAGGGGAGGTAGCTTTTTTGTATTATTTCATCCACTATATTACTAAAATTATCAACAGGTTGGTGGCAGTGTATGCCAAAAAGTATAGGTAATTTCATAACTACTCCTTTGTTGGACTGAATTCTATCTTAAAACCGGAAAACTCATCATTAGAGTATACTTTGTATCTTAGATTGTTTTTTTCACATATTTTAATTATAGCATAAAAACCTAATCCAGTGCCACTAGATTTTGTAGTAAAAAAAGGTTTGCCTATGCTGTGCAATATCGATCTGTCAATACCTGGGCCGTTGTCTTGGTAAATGAGGAGATTGCCAATGGTGTAAATGGTTATTGTCGCATCATGTTTTATTTCGTAGCTGTTCAAAAGCAGGTTCCAGATGATCTGTTTGAATTCGTTTTCATCTATTATCAATGTAAAGTTATCGTCTATCTGAATGTTGAAAGAGAGGTTTTCGAATATGCCGCTTGTTTTTATGTAAAAGATAAAATCGTCCAGGATATGTTTTATTTTTAGAGGGTTATTTTTATCACTTCTACCTTTTGTGATAATAAGCATGTTACCCAGAAATAGCTCAAGGCGACTTATTTCTCTAAAGATTATCTGAACTAATTTATTGTCAGGTGAAAAATTTTTAAACTGGATCTGTAAAGCTCCTTTGATTGCTCCCAAAGGGTTTTTTATTTCATGGGCCAAAACAGAAGAAAAACGACCTAAATCTGCGAGTCTTCTTTCTTCTTCTAATTTTTGTTTAAGTTGTTCCCTTTCTGAAACATCTTGGAAGATGAGGAGTTCACCATTTATTACACCGTTTGGATCTTTAAATGGAGTAAATTTAAAACCTATATATTTATTTTTAAAGTTGATAAGGTTACTTTTTTTGTCAATGTTGAAGATATTTTTTAAATTGTTGCCTATTAGCTCATCAACTTCGAGGATCTTTCTACTATAACTATTAGCTGATAAGATTATTCCGTTTGGGTCTATGAGTATTACGCCGAAATCGATATTTTCTAAGATTGCGCTGTGGATATTGGCTAACTCAAGTAATTTATTTTTATAAGATTCGCTTTCCAAAACCTGTTTTTTATATTTTTTATTGAGCAGACTTACGAGAAATACTATTAAAAGAAAAGATAATAGGTACTCGGTGAAGATCAGAAGGTACTTAAAGTTGTAATATCTTGTTATGAAGATATCATTTTTCATGATTGCCATACCAGAAAATATTATTAATACAGATAAAACACCACTTATGCCACCATTAAAACCGTCGTAAAAACTCATATAGATGATAATTATTGCATAAAAAAGTATATAGGGACTGTCAAGATAGCCGGTGTTTGAGATAAGAAATGAAGTGATAATAAGATCGAATATGGCCTGTATATAAAAAATATATATAGGTGATAAGAACTTGGATAAAAAAACGGAAATAAGGGAGAAGAAAACTACCATTATGCCGATATTTGTAAAAAGCAAGATATCCAGTTCATTTTTGAAGAATTCTGCCAAAATGTTGCTAAAGAGAAATGTTGTTACATATATGAATAATCTTATGGATATTATGATGTAATTGGTTTTATGATTAATCATCCACCCACAACGCTTCCCATTTTGAAAATAGGTAGATACATGGCGATTATAACGAAACCAACAGCTCCACCAACAAATATCATCAGCATTGGCTCCACAAGCTTTGTTAATCCTTCAACGGCTCTGTCAACTTCATCATCATAAAAATCTGCTATTTTGGTTAACATTTGATCCAATGCACCGGTTTCTTCACCAACCGCTATCATTTGAGTAACCATAGGTGGAAATACACCGGCTTTTTCAAGGGGGTAAACGACAGTTTTGCCTGCCTCAATATCGATTTTACTCTTTAATAAATGCTTCTCTATTACTTTATTACCACTTGTTTTGGCTACTATCTCAAGGGATTCCAGAATCGGTACGCCACTGCTTAATAGGGTACCCAAAGTCCTAGAGAATTTTGATACTGATACTTTTCTCAGTAGGTCTCCTATCTTGGGTATTTTAAGTAAAAATTGATCTATGGCATAACGCCCCCGTTCAGATTTTTTATATACCAGTCTTATTGTTATCGATAATGCTACTAAAAAAGCAAAGATAAGTCCACCACCATACCAGCTGGATAAAAAATTGCTCAAATTGATAGTAAACTGAGTTAGAGCTGGTAACGAACCACCAAAGCCTTCATACATCTCCTTAAACTTTGGTATAATAAAAACCATTAATCCCCAAACAACTACTACAGCTACAATCAAAACTACAGATGGATACATCATGGCAGATTTTACTTTTCTTTTTAGTGATATGGCTTTTTCCATGTAACCAGCCAATCTATCTAAGATTGTATCCAATAAACCGCCTGCTTCACCAGCTCTAACCATGTTTATATAGAGATCACCAAAAATATCTCTATAACGCTCTAAACCTTTACTAAATTGTGATCCTTGTTCTATTTGAGTTTTTATATCCTCAAACATCTCTTTGACGCTCTTCTTGCTAGCTTGGTTTGCGATGATATCCAGTGCTTTCATTATCGGTAAACCTGCACTGATCATGGTGGCCAATTGGCGAGTAATAATAACTATATCTTCTTCTGTGATATTTTTACCAAAAGACAATTCTATACTTTTCCAGTCTCTTTTGACCTCTTTAACGGTCATTTTTCGCATTTTTAGAGACTTTATTACGTCTTCTTTATTTTTACCTTCTATAACCCCTTTTACTTCATTACCTGTGGCATCTACAGCTATATAATTGAACTTAGCCACGTTGACCTCCAGCTATAGTAATAAATCTATCTTCTTCTTATCCCTGAACGCTCTATCATCTGTTTTACCTCTTCAGGATAAATGGCTCTATTTATTGCCTCATCATAGGTGATCAATCCTCTAGCATAAGCATTAAACAGCGATTGGCTCATAGTGATCATACCATGTTCTGCTTGTCCTGATTGCATCATTGAATATATCTGATGTAGTTTATCTTCACGTATAAGGTTTCGGATACCTGGGTTTGGAATGAGTACTTCACATACCATTACTCTACCTTTACCATCAGCTCTTTGAAGCAATTGTTGACAGACGACACCCTCTAAAACAAAAGATAGTTGGGCTCTTACTTGGGATTGCTGATGAGGTGGGAATACATCTATAATCCTATTTATTGTTTGTATGGCACTATTAGTGTGAAGAGTTCCAAATGTGAGGTGACCTGTCTCTGCTACAGTTAGGGCTGCTTCAATAGTTTCCAGATCTCTCATCTCCCCTATAAGTACAACGTCCGGGTCTTGTCTTAGTATATATTTTAAAGCTTTTGCAAAGGATTTAGTATCGGCGTTTACTTCCCTTTGGTTTACCATTGCCTCTTTGTGCTGATGTAGATACTCTATGGGGTCTTCTATGGTAATGATATGAACTTTTTGTTCTGAGTTGATTTTATCTATCATAGCTGCAAGGGTTGTTGATTTACCACTACCTGTAGGGCCTGTTACAAGGACCAATCCTCTTGGTTTATCGCATAATGTTTTTAAAATAGGTGGAAGCCCCAACTCTTCAAAACCCAATACTCTATAAGGTATCCTTCTTATGGCGGCAGCAACTGCACCCCTTTGCATAAAAAAGTTGGCTCTAAAGCGGCTGACCCCTTTTATTCCAAATGAGCAATCAAGTTCCTGATCCTCTTCAAATCTTTTTTTCTGGGCTTCGGTCATTATGCCATAACAGATCTTTTTGGTATCGTTGGGTAATAAAATCTCTGTGCCTATTCTTACTAAGTCACCATTAATTCTATAAATGGGTGGTGTACCAACGGTGAGGTGTAGATCTGTAGCGTCTAATTCGATCATTTTTTGTAGTAGTTCTTGTAATGAGTATTTTGTATCACTTGTTTCATTTATCTCTGGCATATATTCCCCCTTTAATCGGCAAAAGTCACCCTTACGACTTCTTCTAATGTGGTAATACCTTTTTTTATCTTCTCCAGCCCACTGCGTCTAAGGGTAATCATACCTTCTTCAATTGCAGCTTTTTTGAGCTCATTGGTGTTTGCACCTCTGAGTATCAGTTCTCTAATACCTTCGGTAATACTCATTACTTCATATAGAGCCACCCTACCTTTGTATCCTGTACCTCCACATTCATCACATCCTTTCCCTTTCATTGGTACGAAACTGTTTAGTTCATCTTTTCTGAAACCAATTGATAACAGTGCTTCAGCGGGTATTTTTACTTTTTCTGAACATTTTGAGCATATCTTTCTGGCAAGTCTTTGGGCTAAAATTACAACAGTAGAGGATGCAACTAAAAAGGGTTCTATTCCCATATTGAGTAGCCTGTTTATTGTGCTTGGGGCATCATTGGTGTGAAGAGTAGAAAGTACAAGGTGACCGGTAAGAGCTGCTTTGATGGCTATTTCTGCTGTTTCGTAATCCCTAATTTCACCAACCATTATAATATCTGGGTCCTGTCTTAAAAAAGATCTTAAAGCTGCAGCAAAGTTTAAGCCTATTTCGTCTTTTATCTGTACCTGATTGATACCAAATAGGTTGTACTCTACAGGGTCTTCTGCTGTCATGATGTTCACATCAACTTTGTTAAGACGACTCAAAGCTGAATATAGTGTGGTGGATTTACCGCTACCTGTTGGACCGGTAACAAGTACCATCCCATAGGGGCTTTCTATACCTGCAATAAACCTTTCTAAAGATGATGGCTCAAAACCTAATTTTTCAAGATCCAATTGGAGATTACTCTTGTCTAATAGCCTCAATACCACTTTTTCACCGAATAAAACAGGCAAAGTGGAGACCCTCATGTCTACAGTTTTGTTTTGGAGTTTCAATTTTATTCTACCATCTTGAGGTAACCTTTTCTCTGCAATATCTAACTCGGCTAATATTTTTAATCTGGAGATAACAGCATCTTTAACACTTTTTGGGGGCTTGATTAAGTCGTAAAGGACTCCATCTACCCTAAGTCTAACCCTAAACTCTTTTTCATAGGGTTCCACATGAATATCGGAAGCACCTCTTTTGATGGCTTCGTGGAGTATATAGTTTACCAGTTTTACGATAGGGGTATCTTCTACCTCTTTCTTAAGGGCATCTACAGAAACCTCTTTTTCAGAGACATCTTCAAATTCCAGTTCATCAAGTTCAAAGGTGTCTTCTACTGTTGATATTGTAGCGAGTTCGTTTACACTATCTGTTTCGAGTATTTTACTAATTGATGATTCCACAGCGACGTAAGGTTTGATGGAATAACCTGTTATAAATCTTAGATCTTCGAGGGCGTATGCGTTTGAAGGATCTGCAATGGCAACATGCAATGTATTGCCCACTCTATCAAAGGGAACAACAAGATATTTTCTACAAAGATCTTTTGGTATTAAAGAGACTATCTTTGGATCTAACTCTTTGCTTTTTAAATCCACGTATGGAACATTGTACTGTTGACTCAAAAACTCCGCGATCTTTTTTTCGTCTATAAAACCTAATTTTACTAAAATAGATCCGAGCCTACCACCCTCTTTTTTCTGGATCTCAATGGCTTTGTTGAGCTGTTCTTGGGTTATTAGATTTTCACTGAGAAGAATGGCTCCAATTTTGGTGGAAATCATTTTATACTCCCGATGATGTTAATTATCTCATTATAGTCAATATCAAACTCGATATTATTCCATATCTTGAAAGCCTCAAAAGCCTGTCCTATCAGCATAATCAAACCATCTACTCCTACTTCATACTCTGTATGATCTAAAAAAAATGTTTTACCATCGATCTTGTACTGCATGTCAAATACAAACTCAGATCTAAGGTTTCTTAAGTAATCTGAGTCTTCGATCGATGTTATTCCTATACTACTACTATTTATTATTATATCATACTTTTTCTTTTTATCAAATGTATTTAATGGTTTTATATCACATTTTTCTATGGAGAATTCCTCTATAAGTTTTTTTGCCTTGTCCAGTGTTCTACTGGTGATTGTTATATGTTTATAGCCAGATTTTTTTAGCTGATATAATAGACCTCTAGTTGCTCCACCTGCACCTATTACCAAAATCTCCTTTGTTGATGTATCAATGTTGTAAAATTTGAATGTGTCTTGAATACCCTTTATATCAGTATTGTAACCTAAGAGTCTGTTGTCTTTTATTAAAACTGTATTAACAGATCTAATTTTTTCTGCATCTTCATCTATATCATCTAAGAACTTTATTACTGTTTCTTTGTAGGGTAGGGTAACATTAAAACCGTAAAAACTGTGGGACCTGAAAAAATCTAAAAGTTCAGATATTTCATCTGCTTCCACTTCAAAACAGCAGTAACCGCCATTTATTCTGTTTTTATATAGAAAAGTCGTATGTATTATGGGTGATAATGAATGTTTTAAAGGCTTTCCTATCAGAGCGAAGTTTCTAAAGGTTTTCATCGTCATTTTTTATTTGGTAAACCTTTTCTGGTGGTAACAAAACACCTGCAGACATGATATATTTAAAGGCTGATTGTATAGAAATATCCAGAACAATAACCTCATTTTTAGGCACAATCACCACAAAACCAGAAGTTGGGTTTGGAGTGGTCACTATAAATATTGAATAAAACTGTTCCTCATTTCCATCGAATAAAATACTTTTGTTGTTAGTAACAAAGCCCACAGAGTAGACACCTTTGCGGGGGTATTCAACCAGAACTACCTTTTTAAAAGTGTCTGTTTTGGTGGACTGGAATGTCGCAATAATCTGTTTTGTTGCATTATATGTAGTTTTAACCAGTGGAATTTTATCCACGAATCTTTCTATTCTAACGATCACCCTTTTGCCAAAATAGTTTCTGGTAAAAAGGCCTGTTATTAGTATTATAAATATGAATACGATAAACGAGACCACTTTTTTTATGAAAAGTGGTATGTTTAGGCTGTATCTTTCATCGATAAGATCAAAATATGGTAACAGAAAGCCTGTCATACTGTTTAAAAGAAATGACAGGAAATAGTAAGTGACCACCAGAGGAAGTAGAGCAAAAAGTCCAGTGATAAAAATATTTCTTAATTTGTGTAAAAAAGTCTGTTTTTTTTCATTTTGTTCCAAAAAGTCTGTCACCTGCGTCCCCCAAACCTGGTACAATATATCCATTTTCGTTTAATCTTTCATCCAATGCAGCAGCATAGACTTTTACATCTGGATGAGAAGTACATAGCTTTTTCACACCTTCAGGGGCGGCTATAAGGCACATAAATTTTATGCTTTTGGCTCCAGATCTTTTAAGCATATCGACTGCAGCTACTGCAGAGCCCCCTGTGGCAAGCATTGGGTCAATTAGGATAAAATCCCTATTGTCTGTGTCTGAAGGTATTTTAAAATAGTAGCTTACAGGCTTTAATGTTTTTTCATCTCTGTAAAGACCAATGTGTCCGACTCTCGCTGAGGGTATGAGCTTTAAAATTCCATCCACCATCCCAAGTCCAGCTCTTAAAATCGGCACTAAGGCTACTTTTTTCCCTGATAGGATGTAGGATTTTGCTTCAGCTATGGGTGTTTTGATTATAACTTCTTCTAAGGGGAAATCCCTTGTAATTTCATAAGCCATGAGCATGGCTACTTCGTCCACTAGTTCTTTAAATTCTTTTTTAGAAGTTTTTTCATCTCTTATAAATGTGAGTTTATGACTAATCAATGGGTGTTTAACAAGGATAAAATTTTCGTAGTTCATGGTTATTTTCCTTCTGGTAATATAAAATTTAAAACAATACCAACGATACCAGCAAGACCTATCCCTCCAAGAGTGATTGGGCCTAAGCTGATTACAAGGTTACCTATTCCTATTACAAGAACCACAGATACGATGACAAGGTTTTTTGATTTTGCCATATCGACTCTGTTCCTCACCAATGTACCTACACCGATTGCTGCTATCATACCAAAAAGTAGGATCAAAATACCGCCCATAACTGGTACAGGAATTGTTTTAAGGACTGCATTGAGCTTTCCGAAAAAGGCTAATATGATGGCTGTAAATGCTGCAATACGCATATAGACAACATCAGTTGCTTTTGTAAGGGCAACAGCGCCTGTTACTTCTGAATAGGTGGTATTAGGTGGACCACCCAACAGACTTGCAATAGATGTTGCAAGACCGTCACCTAACAGCGTTTTATGGAGTCCAGGTTTTTCAAGATAGTTTTTGCCGGTAACCGATGAAATGGCGAGTATATCACCCACATGCTCAATGGCAGGTGCTATGGCAACAGGTAATATAAAAAGGATTGCATTTAGATCAAATACAGGTAAAGCGTAGCTTTTATTGTTTATTGCTTCTATCCAAGGGATGACGAACCAATCAGCCTTTGATATGGGGGACATATCAACTACACCCATGAGTAAAGAAACAATATACCCTACGATGACCCCCATGATAATTGGTATAAGGTTTAAAATCCTTTTACCATACATTACCACCAAAATAGCTGTGACCAAAGATATGAAAGATATAATCATGGCTCTACCATCGAAGTTACCTGATCCATCAAAACTCTTTGCCATCTTTATTGCAACGGGAGCTAAATTTAATCCAATAACCATGATCACAGGGCCTGTAACCACGGGTGGAAGGAATCTCTCAATGGATTTTATGCCACCTTTGTAAACAAGAAATGCCAATAAAAAGTATGCAATGCCAGCAGCAGCTAAAGCACCAAATGTTTCACCAACACCAAAATTTTTTATAGAGTATTGAATAGGTGCTATAAAGGCAAAGGAACTGGCCAAAAAAACAGGAACAGTTGATCTTGTTATCAGCTGGAAAAGGAGAGTTCCTATACCGGCAGTGAATAAAGCGATAGAAGGATCCAAACCAGTTAATAGAGGAACCAAAACAAGTGCACCAAAGGCAACAAATAAAAACTGGATACCTAATAAAATTTTTCTAATACCTAAGCCTTCATTCATCTATGTCCTCCGAAACTATATTGTGATTATAGAGCTGTCTTTCCAATAGGCGATCATAATTACTCCATCCCCCATCGGCCACACTGTCTTTTATAAATATAGATCTGAATGTATTGACTTTTGCGTCCATATCATCTATGTGGTGCAGTATGATAGCTTCTAATGTTTTAGGTTTCTTAGGTGAACCATATTCCAACATTCCATGATGACTTGCCACCATATGGTTTATTAAGTATCTGTAGTTGTCTGGAAAATCTTTTATCTTAAGACAATAATTGTTTACCAACTCTATACCAAGCAATAGATGTCCGATCAATTTACCACTATCTGTGTAATCAAACCCTTTGGATATATCCAGTTCAAAAACTTTACCAATATCGTGAAAAATGGCACCTGCTATAAGAAGATCTCTGTTAACTTTATAGAATTTGGCCATCATGACAGCTAATTTTACCACAGAAAAGGTATGTTCTAATAGACCACCGATGTATGCGTGATGAACATTTTTAGCTGCAGGAATCTTCTTAAACTTTTGTATTATCTCTTTATCTGATTTAAATTGACTAAAGAGCTCTTTAATGAATTTATCTTTTAGATGATGGTCAACATAGGAAACAAATTCATCGAATAACAGATTTTCATCAAAATTTCCTTTGGGAAGGAAGTCAGCGGCTTCTTCAGAGGGGAGTTTTTCCATGTTGCTGATCTTGATCTGAAATTGACCGTTGTAGCTTTGGATAGATCCTTGAACATAGACCACATCACCTTTTTCAGGTTCAAACTTTAGCTTGTTGCTATCAAACATGATCCCATGCATTTGGGAACCCTCTTTATCGATAAATACAGTCCTAAAGTAGGGTCTGTTATCCTTTGTAGTACTTTTTGAGATCTCAAGAATTAAATATTTTTTGTTAATATTCATTTCCATATAATATCACCAACTATCAACATTTTCACTAAACTCCCATGTTATACTTTCTATGTGTGTACCCTCTTTTTTAAGTGCTTTCAAGAGTTTTAAAACCTTTTCATATTGCGATTGAGTGGAGTATATTGCTATCTGCCCTTTGGATTTGTCTATTGTTCTCATTATACCTATACCATCATAGGAGTCTAAAATACTATTTATATATAGGATCTGTTTTTGATTTGCAATAAATTTGATTTTCACGGTTTTATCCATCACAAAAACTCCACAACAAAGATATGTTTATTCAGTCTATCTGATAATTCCTTAAAATCTATAATGTTTGATTTTTCAAAGTAAAGATAGTGGTGCTCAAAGTCTTTGAGCAACGTTATGTATTTATCGTTTTCTATGGATAACTTTAAAAAGTCGATTAAAAAAAAACCTTTCTCAAAGCATAGATCGTGTTTAAGAACGTATATTATCTCTTTTGGTTTTTTTATTTTGCTTATACAACTATACATTTTGCCAGGATTTAGTAGATCGATCTTGGCAGTTATACCTCTTGGCAAAAAGTTTTGAAAATCAAAATCCAAGAATATTGGAAAGAGGTCAAAACCTTTTTCGCTGTTTTCATTGGGATATGGTAAAGAGATATGTTTGGTCATTTTTTATTTAATCCAAAATCGTTTTTTATTTTTTCTAAAATGCCATTTATGTAAAAAGGGCTTGTATGATCTGAATATTTACTGGCAAGCGAAACGTAATCATCTATTACCTCTATTACATCATCTGATCTGAACAATTCAAAAATGGCTAGTCTTAGTATTAAAAGATCTAAGACAGGTAGTCTGTCTATGGACCAGTCTTTTTTTAGATATTTTTCTATCAGATCATCTGTAAAATCAACATTGCTCATGGCTTCCTTTAATAGGCCTATACTTTTAGTTAGTATATCTTTGTTATAATTTTGAAATTTTATAAGATTTTCAGCAACATATTCCATAAGATCACCAGTTTGGTTATGGATATAGTATAGATCGAGGGCATACTTTCGCATCTTTTTTTGTTTTTTACTAGACATCAAATATTTTGATCCTTTATAAGATTTACTATTTCCAAAGCACCCATTGCAGCTTCTGCTCCTTTGTTCCCAGATTTTGTTCCTGCTCTTTCGATGGCTTGTTCTATGGTGTCTGTGGTAAGAACTCCAAAGATAACGGGTATCTCTGTATCGTAACTGGCTTTGGCTACACCTTTTGATACTTCAGCAGCAACATAATCGAAATGGGGTGTAGATCCCCTTATAACAGCTCCCAAGGCAATTACAGCATCGTACTTTCCAGTTTTAGCAAGTTTTTTGCAAAGCAGTGGGATTTCAAAAGCTCCAGGTGTTTTAAAAACATCTATATCCTTTTCGTCGACATTGTGCCTGATTAAAGCATCGACAGCACCGGAGATAAGGCTTTTTACGATAAAATCGTTAAATCTTGAGGCCACGATTGCAAATTTTAATCCTTTACCATCATATTTACCTTCCAATACCTTTACAGCCATAATGTTCTCCTATTTTTTTACTATCTTTTTTATGTTTAATTTATGCCCTAATTTTTCCTCTTTGGTTTTCAGATAGTTTATATTTTCTGGAGTTATTTCGCAAACTATTGGAACTCTATCTACTACATCGATCCCATAACCAGATAAAGCTTTTATTTTTCTGGGGTTGTTTGTTATGAGCTTCATTTTGTTTACGCCAAGAAACCTAAGTATCTGTGCACCAAATCCATAATCCCTGAGGTCATCTTTAAAACCCAGATGAAGGTTTGCTTCTACTGTATCAAAACCGTGATCTTGAAGATCGTAGGCTTTTATTTTATTTAATATCCCTATTCCTCTTCCTTCTTGAAACATATAAAGGAGTATACCTTTACCTTCTTTTTCTATCATCTGCATGGCACAATGAAGTTGAGATCTGCAATCACATCTCAAAGAACCGAAAACATCTCCGGTTAAGCATTGGGAGTGTACTCTAACGAGTACTGGATCGTCAGCTTTTATATCCCCTTTGATCAAAGCTATTGCTTCCTGTTCATCGATGATATTTCTAAACCCTTTTATTATAAACTTGCCAAAAATGGTAGGTAAATTTGCTGTGGCAGATTCTTCGACTACTGTTTCGTTCTTTAATCGATATGCAATCAGATCTGCTATTGTGACTATTTTTATTCCATGTTCTTTTGCAAATATTTCGAGATCTGGCATGCGAGCCATTGTTCCATCATCTTTCATAATTTCACAGATAACTGCTGCTGGGGTTAGTCCAGCTAATTTGCAAAGATCTACAGAACCTTCTGTCTGACCTGCTCGTACAAGAACACCCCCGTCTCTTGCCCTTAGTGGAAAAACATGCCCTGGTTTTACCAGATCAGATGGTTTTGTTTTGGGGTCTATGGCTACTTTTATTGTTCTTGCTCTATCGTAAGCTGATATACCAGTGGTGACACCCTCTTTGGCTTCAATGGATACTGTAAAGGCGGTACCAAACCTTGCTGAGTTACCCATTTCTGATACCATAAGGTTTAGTCCAAGTTCTTCACACCTTTTAGCTGTTAGACTCAGACAGATCAAACCTCTACCGTACTTGGCCATGAAGTTTATCGCTTCGGGGGTTACAAAGTCCGCAGCTATGACAAGATCCCCTTCGTTCTCCCTATCTTCGTCGTCTACAAGGATGATCATCTTGCCTTGTTTAAGCTCTTGGATTGCTTCTTCAATACCTATTCTTACATTTTCTGTCATCAAGCTATCCTTGAAATTTTTTAAAGTTCAATATTTCTAAGCATATCAATTAATTTACTATTATTATCTTTATTTTGCAATAACCTTTCTAAGTATCTTGCTACTATATCAGCTTCGAGGTTTACTCTATCACCCACCTGTTTGTATTTTAGGTTTGTCATCTCAAAAGTATGGGGGATAATTGCAACAGTGAAGATGTTCTCTTTTATCTCTGCTACTGTTAGGCTAATACCGTTTAATGCTATTGAGCCTTTGTTAGCTATATACTGTTTTATGGGATTAAAATCTGAGATGTAGAGTTCAATGCTGTTACCTATATTTCTTATCTGCTTTATGATTCCAACACAATCCACGTGGCCTAAGACAATATGTCCACCTAATCTCGTCTGAAGTGTTAGAGCTCTTTCGAGATTCACTTTATCATCTGGTACCAATCTACTTAACGTAGTTTTATTAAGGGTTTCATAGGAGATATCTGCGGAAAAACTACTTTTATCAAAGTTTTTTACAGTTAAGCACACTCCATCTACAGCTATGGAGTCCCCGATCATTGCATCTTCGAGCACCTTAAAACAATTGATTGAGATCTCGGCACTATTCCCTTTTTTGAGTATATATTTGACTGTACCTATCTCTTCTATTATTCCTGTGAACATTTGTGTTTACACCTATTTCGTACTTTTTCTGTTAACTCAAGGGTATGTTTTGTATAATCATAAAATTTATATACATTTAAGATATCCTCTTCAAATCTTTTTGTGTATAACAAACTACAACTAATAGCACCTTCTATATTCTCTATACCTAAAGTATCAAACATCGATATACCATCTCCTCCTATTACTTTTGGTGCAATGAAATGATAGAGTTTGTCAGCAAGCCCATTTTTTAAAAATGAGCCAAAGATTCTACTACCACCTTCCACTAATATGTTTAGTAGGTTCATATTTATAAGTTTGTCTGAAAGATCTGATAGGTCTACTCTTCCATCTTTATTGGCACATAAAAGGATTTTGACACCATATTTTTGTAGTTTCGATATTTTTATTTCATCTCTATTGGTTGTGGCTATGAGTAGATGTCTTCCAAATTCTTTTACTAGTTTTGAGTTTTCATCTATGGATAGATGAGAATCAACAACTATTTTTATTGGCTCTTTATCCCTTCCAAAGCTTCTAACGTTAAGCATGGGATCATCTTTGTGTACAGTGTTGATACCCACAAGTATGGCATCAGAAATGGTTCTTAGGTACTGGACGTAGATTCGTGAGGATTCGTTGGTGATCCATTTAGAGTCTCCAGTAACAGTAGCTAATTTACCATCCAAAGTGGTGGCTGCTTTTAAAATAAAATATGGTTTTTTAAGTAGTATGAATTTGGTAAAATCCTCTATGATCTCTGCACATACTTTTTCGTTGTATCCAATGAAAACTTCTACGCCAGATTCTTTTAGAATATCAACAGCTTTACCACTATGATCGGGGTTTGGATCTACAACGCCTATAAAGACCCTTTTTATACCACTTTTAATTATAGCCTCGGTACATGGAGGTGTCTTGCCGTAAGTGGAACAAGGCTCAAGGGTAACATAAAGATCAGCACCCTCCGGTGACTCTTCACAATCTTTGAGTGCTTCGATCTCAGCGTGGGGCATACCAAAAGCTTTATGGTATCCTCTTCCGATTATTTTGCCATTTTTAACTACAATTGCTCCCACAACTGGGTTTGTTCCAGTGTATCCTTTTCCCATTAAGGCTAACTGTATTGCTTCGTCAAAGATCAGTAAAGGGTTAACCAATTTTTTCTCCTATCTTCTTTTCTGTACCGTTCATAATCCTTTTAATGTTATCTTTATGTTTGTATATAACAAATATAACAATTGTAAAAGTCACGGTTTTAACGACTATGGAATGTTCGATGAAAAGTATTGATACAAGAAGTGATATGGCAGCAATTATGGAACTTAGAGAAACCATTTTGAATATCCATGCGACCAGGATAAAAACCAAAAAAGCTATAAACAAACTTATTGGGCTTACAGCAAGATAAACTCCAACTGCAGTTGCTACCCCTTTACCACCTTTAAAATTTAAAAAAATGGTAAAGGAATGACCTAAAATAGAAATCATTCCAAAAATAAGTAGAAGTTCTTGATTTACGCTGTATACGTGCTTTAGTAAGATAAGAGGAACAAAACTTTTTAACATATCAAGCAAAAAAGCAACGACAAAACCCCAAAAACCCAATACTCTACCAGCGTTAGTGGCACCTACATTACCACTGCCTACAGTTCTGATATCTACCCCTTTTACCATTTTGACTAGTAAATAGGAAAAAGGTATTGCCCCGAGCAGATATACGATTATGGCTGATACCAAGTAAAAGATCATACGCCGGTGTCCCCATGCTCAATATTTTTTATATCTTTGAAAAATTTTATATAATAGATTACACAGGAGTACAAGGATGTAAATAGTGCTGCATATATAAATATAATGCCTATAAAAAATATATCGAGCCCCAAAAGAGGCTGTTTAAAGATAAGACATCCTATCCCTATCATTTGTAAAACAGTTTTAAGTTTGCCAGAAAACCCAGCTGCAATCACAACTCCTTTACTGGCAGCAAAATTCCTTAGTGCACCTATAGCAAAATCCCTTGCAAGCATCAATATTACGATCCATCCGGCGAGTCTATTTAATTCCACCAATACAATCATACTGGCAGCAACAAGGATTTTATCTGCTATAGGATCCAGAATTTTACCAAAATCTGTTATGATTTTGTACCTTCGAGCCAGGTATCCGTCTGCGTAGTCGGTTATGGATGCTAATACGAACAGGATTGTTGCTATGATGTTTGTAACCCCTTTGTCCATGTAGAGAAATATAATAAAAAATGGGATTATTATTACCCTTAAAACTGTCAGCTGATTTGGTAAATTTAAAAAACTCTTATCAAATAACATAATTCCTCAAGTAAGACCATGTTTATCCATTTTGTATCTCAACATCCTCAAGCTTATACCGAGGAGTTTTGCTGATTTACTCTGGTTATGACCGGTGAGCTGTAAGGCACAGCTTATGTATCTCTTTTCTATGGAGTCCACGATCTTTTCCAAATTAATAGGGGCATCAAGTCTTAGTTCTGGTAGAAGTGGTGAATGTTCGGTGGTTTTCTGGGAAAAGTATTCGAGGATACTTGCAGGTAAAAGACGGTCAGATTTCTCCAGGGCAACACCTCTTTCTATGATATTTTGTAGTTCCCTTACATTACCTTTGTAATCGTAAGATTTTAATATTTCAAGCACCGGGTAAGAGATTTCTTTAACACTTTTATTCATCTTTTCAGAAAACTTCTTTAAAAAGAATCTTGAAAGGGGTTCTATATCTTCTACTCTCTCCCTGAGGGGCTTTAGATCAATATTTACAACATTTATCCTATAGTACAGATCACTTCTAAAATTACCTTTTTCAACCTCTAAAGCGATGTTTTTATTTGTGGCAGATATCACCCTGATGTCTATAGGGAGCTCTTCAGTGGAACCTACTTTCATTACTTTTTTGTCTTGAAGTACTCTTAATAACTTTACCTGCAGATTTAGAGGTAGTTCTGTGATTTCATCTAAGAAAACTGTTCCCCCTGATGCTATTTCGAATAAACCTCTCTTATCTGTATATGCACCTGTAAAAGCCCCTTTTTTGTAACCAAAGAGCTCTGCTTCCACAAGTTCTGAAGGTATTGCACCACAGTTTATGGGGACAAATGGCGCAACCTTTCTATTGCTTAGATTATGGATAGCTCTTGCTACAAGCTCTTTTCCTGTCCCAGATTCGCCTGTTATAAGTACAGAGGAATCTCCTTTCGCAATATCTTTTATCTTCTTTTTTAAATCTTTTATAAATGGGCTGTTGCCAATGATGTCGTTGAGCTCTTCTATGGTTTCATCTTCGTTGTCCTTTTGGACAAGGTCTTTAACTATTTTTATGAGTTTATCATTATCAAAGGGTTTTGATATATAGTCTATGACACCAAGTTTTACAGATTCCATAGCTGTATCAGGACTAGCGTAAGCAGTTATAAGAAGAAAAGGTATGCTCATATTCTTATCCTTAGCATATCGCGCAAGATCCAGACCACTTTCTTTACCTATGACGAGGTCAGAAAGCACTATATCTACCTCAAACCTATCTAAAATATTTTTTGCCTCTGATATATTTTTAGCAAGCAAAACGCTAAAGCCCTCAGCAGTAAAAAGTATCTCTAATACTTCACGAAAAGATTTTTCGTCATCAACAATAAGTATTGTTGGCATATTATTTATTTTATAGAAATATCAAGTATTTCATATTCCTTATCACCACCAGGTGCTTTAACCAATACTGTATCACCAACAGATTTCCCCATCAATGCTTTTGCGATAGGTGAAAGGACCGATATATACCCCTTTGATATATCTGCTTCATCGGGACCTACTATTCTATACCTTTTTGTTTCACCAGTTTCTATATTTTCGATTTCTACATAAGCTCCAAATACAACTTTGTCACCGCTAAAATTTGAGGGATCAATAACCTCAAAACGACCAATTTTTGACTCAAGCTCCGCTATTTTGGCTTCTATCAGACCCTGTCTTTCCTTAGCTGCGTCATACTCTGCATTTTCACTGAGATCTCCATGGGCCCTTGCCTCTTTGATAGCCTCTATAACCTCTTTTCTTTCTACGGTTTTTAATCTCTCCAGTTCTTTTTTTATCTTTTCAAAACCTTCAGGTGTTATGGGAATTCTATCCACGTTTGTCCTCCAATATCTTTTTACCCGTTACAAAACTTTGAATATACCCGTTTTTCATTTTTATTTCAAGTGTATCTTCTAAAGCCACATCGCGCACATCAACAATAACTTTTTTATCTTTTGTTATGATACAGTAACCTTTTTTTATTATGTTGTCTGGGTCAAGGTTTCTAAGTATGGATTCTAAAGAGTTTATCTTTAGATGAAGCTTTTCTATTCTGTTGGTTGGCAATCTATGTAATTTATTCTCAAGAAATATTATCTCCTTTTTTAACTGTTGGATTTTAATCGATGGATTGTTTTTCAGTAGTAATGTTTCTAATTGTTCTATCTTGGTAGAGAATGAATATATCTTGGCTTTAATAAGGTATTGAATATTCTTGTGGGATTGGGATATCAAATCCTTAAGGCGATTTAGTTTCATCTGGGGGGAGTTTTTTAATATAATAGTGTACAGGTTATCCAGATATTGAGAGTTTTTGAATAAACTGTTATTTATAATGTTAGTTAATTTTTCAGATTTTTTTTCTAAGGTTTCAATTATTCTCTTAAATATCTCCACAATTTTATTTGCTGCATCTGTAGGGGTAGATGCTCTTACATCAGCAACAAGATCAGCTATAGTTGTATCTCTTTCATGGCCAATGGCTGTTATTGTGGGGATGTCACAATTAAAAAGAGCTCTTGCTATAGACTCTTCATTAAATACCGACAATTCATCAAGGGAACCACCACCCCTCATAAGGATTAAAAGGTCGTACTCTGAATTTTTGCCTGCTTGATTTAGTGCATTTACTATCTCATATAAGGCTTCATTCCCCTGAACTCTAACCCCCCAAAGATCTATTTCTATATTTATCTTGTTTGCGTGGAGTATTTTTAGAAAATCTGTTATTGCTGCACCCTGAGGGGATGTCAATACTGCTATCTTCTTGATAAAATTTGGTAGATCTTTTTTCTTTTTATGATCGAATAACCCTTCCTTTTCAAGCAGTGTTTTAGTGTTTATAAATTTTTTATAAAAGTCCCCTATAGCATCATATTCAATTTTTTTGGCTATTATCTGGTAATTACCTTCCTTTTCATAAACAGTAATGTCCCCAGTTACATAAACTTTATCACCATTTTTGGGCTCATAATTTTCTCTTGGATTTCTGTACATTTTAAAAAAAACAACTTTGATTTGTGCAGAATCGTCTTTGAGATTAAAATATATGTGTTTGCTAGGAGATTCAGATAAATTAGATACCTCACCTACAACGGTGATTTGGGTATTAAAGTTTTTTTCAATCAAGTCTTTAATTCTTTTTGTTATCTCTTTTACTGTGTAAGCTGTCATCATGGTTGATTATGATATAAAGGTCCTCTTCATTTTTTTTATAGTTTAACTCTTTTCTGATATACATTTCTAGATAGTCTCTGTTCTTTTTTAAGAGTTCAATTTCTTCTTTAAGTTGGGATATCTTTTTATCGTACTCCATCGACTCTTTTCTGTACTTTTCTCTTATATTTATCAATTCCTTATATTGTATAAGACCGTTTGTTGCAAACAAAAGATAAAACACAAGGCCAGCAACTATCAATAAGAATATAAGATGTCTCATTGTTTTTTACCAGTTTTTACTAGGAAAATCCTCAGTGCCTGGTTCTTTAGTGCACTTGGAATCTCTTTAGACTTGGACAGTTTTTCTAAATCTGCAGTGGATATCTTTCCTATTAGATTCATAGAGATATCAAGGGGTGTTTTGGGATTAAATATCATATCTCTTACCACACTGTAGTTGTTAGACCAATTGTTGTTTTTGGCTATCTCTCGTATGATATGATCAGGTGTAGATTTGCTCTTAACAAGGAAGAGTATCTCATCTTCTGTGATCTTTGGGTTTTCAAGAACGGAAAGTGAAATCTGTTTGTTTGGATCCCTTATAAGATACATCCTTGCAGATTTGTTACCTTTAAGGGCAAGTTTAATCTTTTCAGGTGTTGTCATTTTTGAGATTCTTTGAGCTAAGTTTTCTTCTAATTCCCTCTTTAGGTTACTTGGTAGATGTTGGGTCTCTTTAAAAAGGGTTTTGATATCTTGGTTCTCTTCTTTCGATTCAGTTTCATGGGTTTCGACTTTTTCTTCTTCCTCAGTTTCTTGGTAGTTTAGTTCTACATACAGTTGTCTAAGATAAGTCAAAGCTTCATCAGGGGTGTAAGGGTTGGACAAAAGCTTTTTTACTATATTTAGATCATGTTGGATAATATGCCTCATGTGGGATATGCGGTACAGAACTTCTGGTTCGTTTGAGTTTGCCAGTATATCAACTATTTCTAAGTCGATCTTGTTTAAGGAGATCAGATGGGAAACAAATAAAGGATCATTTTTAAGGAGCTTGCATAAAAAAGTCAAATATCCACCCTCGAAAAGAGGGAAGCTTGCTATATTTTTTTTAGAAGTGCTATCCAGTTTTATGATGAATTGAAAAATATCCTGAAAAAGGTGCTGGTAGTTTTTTACCAAAAGAAATGTTACGATGGGTAGATCCTTTGGGGCTATTGGTAATCCCCCTGAAAGAATCATTTTTACCTGCTCATCGGAGCTTTTTCTCAAAAGAAGCTCTTTGGTTATGAAGTTTACGATACCATGTTTTTCCAATATATCAAGATGTTCTTCAGTTATCTGATCTAATTTCAAAAGTTTTAGAAAACTGGTGGCCTCTTTCGAAAAAGCTAAGTTGTCCAAGTTAACCACCTATGACTCTGTTTTTACCTTCTCTTTTGGCTTTGAGCATAGCTAAATCAGCCCTTTCTATGAGTTGTTCTATCGATTCACCTTTTTTATATTCAGCTACACCTATACTTATAGTGATTTTTAGCTCCTCATTTTTATACCTAAAAACAGTGTTTCTCACTGTTTCAAGAAGCCTATTGGCAAACTTGATGGCGTTTTCAAGGTTTGCTTCTGTTAGTAGAATAACCATCTCTTCCCCGCCATATCTGAAAGCATAATCAACTTTTCTAAGCTCAGATTTGATTATATCAGCAAGGTATTTTAGTACAAAATCACCGACAATGTGACCATAAAAGTCATTGATCTTCTTAAAATCATCGATATCTGTAAAAACTAAAGAAAAGGTGGTATTGTATCTTTTTGTTCTTTCTACCTCTTCTGCTAATCTTTTGTTCATAAACTTTCTATTGAATAAGCCTGTCAAGGAGTCAGTGACAGATTCCATTTTGTATTTTTCAACTTCTTTTTTTAGTTTGACCAGTTCCTGCTCTTTGTTTTTGTATTCAGACAGCTCTTTATTAACGGTGGCTCTTTTCTGTTCTATATTTTGTAGAGCGTCATTTTTAAATTCGATCTTTTTGGAGATATCTTTTGACAATTTATCTACCCTGCTTAGAACCATCTCTTTTAGTATCTCCAGGGAGGATTCGTTTATGATCAGGTCATTAACAGTGGTAAGTTCTGATGCTATCTTTTGATCATCCTCTATGTCTTTCTTTAGAACCGTGCTGTTTTCTTCTAAAATGTTGTTTAATGTTATAGAAGTTTTATCAAACCTTATCACTATTTCGTCGATAATACTTTTCAGTCTACTTTGAATGTTTATAGCTTTATCTAAGTATTCGGCTACAAGGGATATTGTTTTTATAGTATAATTTTTTATGTTTTCAGTGTTTTTATCCTTTTCAAGGTTTTCCTTGAGCTGTAAAAAATCCTGTATGTTAAGCACTGAGTAAAAGAATGTACATTTATCGATGAGGAAGTATTTTATCTCCTCTAATATCTCACTATCAGAAAAGTTTAAAAAAAGTTTGTTAAACTCCTCATTTTCTTTCAAAGAGTTAGCAAGGGTATTGGCAGTGAGGGGGATTTTTTTACTTCTGATGTCTTTTATAGCCTCGATAACAATAAGACCTATTGTGTTGGCGACTGTTTTTGTGTTCATAGGGCACCTTCCATAAGTAGTTTTCTTGCTCTTTCAAATAGTTCTAAGACATCTTTTTTTTTGTAATCCTCAAAGGTCCATGAATGTGGCTCGTATCTATTGCCTCTTCTTGAAAGTTGAAGATCTGCATAGATGCCTTTGCCCATGTAAATTCTATGGGTAAAATTTTTTGTGCTGGCTGCTACGACTTTTTCGATGGCAACATAACCCGGATCGATATTTATCGTTCTTCTGCCTTCTTTTTTGTATTGCTCTTCAAGCTGTATAGCTTTTAACTTCATTTCTACAATTCTGTCTGGTTGGATAAATAATCTATGAAGAACAAAAAACTTTCTGAGATCTTCCCCAAATTCTTTGTTATAATAGTCTGTATGATCAAAGGAGAAATGATCTGTTTGATCTATAATCTCCCCAAAAATATCTTTTAACTTTTCTAAATGATCCCCCAGTGCTGAATTGTACATTACTGCATTAAACAATATAACATTACGGGGTCTTCTTGCCCCGCCGCCAAACACCATTTTATTCTAAACTGGTTATATCCTGAATCTCTTCATTAGGTGCTATTGTGGAGATGGCATGTTTATAGATCATCTTTTGGGAATCGTCTTTGATCACTACAACAAAGTTGTCAAAGCCTTTTACCACCCCTTCCATTTTGACACCATTCATCAGATAGATGGTTACAGGTATCCTTTTTTTTCTAACAAAATTCAAAAAAACATCCTGGATATTAAGTTTTTTGCTCATATGCTCCTCTTGTTGATTTAGTAACTTTTTTAAATTATAATTCATAATATCTGGTATTTCAAGAGAAATTTTTTTGACTATATTGTGGGAATGTACTATATCTAAACTATTGGAGGTATGTATGAATGATATTAGACGTTGGCATAACAGCATTTTAGCAGAAAAGACTGTCAGTGCATTACTAAAAAATGGTTTTGCTGCTTCGTATTACGAAAGTAGTGATACTGCATTGCACTATATCGACAGTGTGATTGCTGGTTACGAGACAATCGGCATAGGTGGGTCTATGACTGTATTAAGAGACCTTAAGATTTTGGAGAGGGATGTTTGTAAGAACAAGGTTATTTTAAATCATAACTTGCCGGATATTTCTCCGGAAGAGAAGAATGATATCAGAAAGAGACAACAGACTTGTGATCTATTTATCACTTCATCGAATGCTATAACAGAAGATGGAAAGCTGGTGAATATAGATGGTGTTGGTAATAGGGTAAACGCAATGCTCTTTGGCCCAAAAAAAGCACTCTTGATTGTGGGTATAAATAAGATTGTAAAGTGTGTAGATGATGGGATTAAAAGGATAAAAAGAATTGCATCGCCCATGAATGCTAAAAGGTTAGGTGTAAATACCCCATGTGCTAAATTGGGCTATTGTGTGGATTGTGATTCACCTCAGAGGATATGTAGGGTAATATCAATAATCGAAAAGAAACCTATTCCTTCGGATATAGAGGTGATTATAATAGGTGAGCATCTTGGTTTTTAATTTTTATCGTTTTATACAAAAAATATGTTATAATATGGTATAGCAAAATATTTAGAGGATCTATGGCACAACAGTTTATAGAGATAGTTTATGAACTCTTCAGTATAAAAGAACTTCATCAGTTTATGGATGTTGCTCTAAAGAGGGTGAGGAGGTTGTTAAATGCTGATGCTGGTAGTATCTTTTTGTATAACGATCAGGAAAAAACATTGGTGTTTAAGTATACCCAAAACGATTCTTTGGAAATCCCTTTTAGAGAGTTTTCTATACCCCTTGATGAGAGAAGTATAGCTGGTTATGTGGGTGTAAACAAGACTATTTTGAACATCAAGGATGCTTATCAGTTAGATCCGTCTTTACCTTATCGTTTTAATAGTGACTTCGATAGATTTTCTGGGTACAAAACAAAATCGATGATTACCATCCCCCTTACTAACAGGAAAGGTGATCTAATAGGTGTAATTCAACTTATAAATAAAAAATCTGAGCCTTTCTATTTTACTGAAAACGACGAACTGATATCTAATACGTTGGCTGGTATTGTGGGGATATCTTTGGAAAACAGTCTCTTATATAATGAAATTGAAAATATGTGGGAAGGTTTTATAAAAGCGAGTATTCAGGCAATCGAATCAAGGGATCCCATTACAAGGGGTCACACAGAAAGGGTTACCAACCTTACTCTGAAGATAGCTACTGAGATGTCTAAGGCAAAGGATATTTTCCCAGATTTTAACATGGATAGTGACCAGTATACTATGCTTAAATATGCATGTCTGTTGCACGATTTTGGTAAGATAGGTGTAAGGGAACATATCTTGCAAAAAGCAAAAAAGATATCCAAAGATAAACTGGAAAAGATTAAATATAAGATTAAGTATTTAAAGACAATAGATAATGGTATTATACCTGAAAACTCTTTCGAGCTTATATGTAAGGCAAACGAGCCCACAGTGTTGGAGGGTGATGTGGCGCATATACTGGATATGCTAAAAGATGTTCATTTTGAAGTTGATGATGGCCAAAAAGTACCCCTCATAGAAGAGGATGAATTTGTAGCCCTAAGCGTTAAAAGAGGATCCCTTACCGATGAAGAGCGACAAGAGATGGAGAAGCATGTTTTGTATACATACATTTATCTTTCTGCAATACCTTGGACAAAGGAGCTAAAGGATGTGCCCAGGATTGCATGTATGCATCATGAAAAGCTTGATGGTAGTGGTTACCCTTTTGGTTTGAAAGGGGATGAAATACATTTTTATGGGAGGATTATGGCTATAGCAGATATATACGATGCTCTAACAGCTAAAGATAGGCCCTATAAAAAGGCTGTACCAACGGATATTGCCCTTGATATAATAAAAAAAGAGGCAGAAAATAATAAGCTTGATATAAATATTGTGAACTTTTTTATAGAAAAAAGATTATATGAGTAATGGAGGAAGAGATTGAAAACAGTTTTGGTTGTGGATGATGATCCTAATATAAGATTGTTATTGAGTGACGAACTATGGGATAGAGGGTATAATGTTATCACCGCGGTGGATGGGGATGAAGCCCTGGTTTCTTTTTCTGAGGAGTATGTAGATATTGTTATCCTTGATATTAGGATGCCTAAGGTAAGTGGGATCGATGTTTTAAGGAGTATAAGAAATGCTAAATCTGCTGTTCCCATCATCATCTATACTGCCAATCCAGATGATCTGCCAGATTTATCTGAGTATGGTAATACAGTAAAAATAACCAAATCATCGGACATCACACCAGTTATCAAACAGATTGAGTCTATGCTTAATGTATTTTGAGTTACCCAGATGTAATTTATTTAAAAGGCTATTTCTGTTTGATGAAATAGATTCCACAAATTCAGAAGCTTTGGGTGGTAATTACCCTTTTTATTCTGTCATTCTTGCAAAAAAACAAAGAAGGGGGAAGGGGAGAAGTGGACGAGTTTGGTTATCGCAGGAAGACAATCTTTTTTTTAGTCTCGTTTTACCACCGCTGGAAATAGAGAATCTACTACCGTTGAATATTGTATCTGGGTATTCTGTTTGTGAAGCGTTAAGGGGATACTGTGAGGCTTTTCTTAAGTGGCCCAATGATATAGTGATAAATGGAAAAAAGGTTGGGGGTATATTGATAGAAACCAAGTTTTCAGGTAATAACTTGGAAAAGGTTGTGGTAGGTATAGGTGTCAATGTGAATCAACGTTATTTTCCAGATGAGCTTAGCAATTTGGCGACATCTCTTTATCTTTCTAAAGGTACTGTCTATAATCTTGATGAGGTGTTTGGATCTATTTTGTTGAGTTTTGAATCTTTTTATGATCAACTCATTAAAAATAGTATTGATATTATAGAAAAATGGTGTAAATATAGCTATTGTGTGGGCAAAAAGATTAGAATTCATTATGGTGGTGAGAAAAAGGAGTTTACTGAGATCGGAATAAATAGGGCAGGTGAGCTTTTTGTAATCGATGAAGCCGGTGAAAAAAAATATTTGCTATTTGGAGATGTTTATTTATGATCTTTGCAGTGGATATAGGTAATACTAATATAGTGATTGGTGTGTTTTACAAGGAGGAGCTTGTTTTCAACTCTAGGTTAGCCACTGACTACCACAAAACAACTGATGAATATGCTGCTATTATCATGTTACTTTTAAAAAACAGTAACATAGAGCCAACCAATATTAGAGGTGTAATAATATCCTCTGTTGTGCCACAACTGGTCTATACTTTTACCAAGTTTGCTAAAAAGTATCTCAATAAAGATGCCTTAGTTGTTGGCCCTGGTCTCAAAACGGGTGTTCCAATAAAGCTTGAAAATCCTAAGGAAGTGGGTTCGGATAGAATAGTAAATGCAGCAGCAGTCTTAAAACATTATCGATATCCAGCTATTATTGTTGATTTCGGTACTGCAACAACTTTTGACGTGATCAATGAAAATGGTGAGTATATCGGTGGTGTGATTTGTCCCGGTGTAAGGCTTTCTGCTACTATTCTACATCAAAAGACAGCCAAGCTTCCCGAGGTGGAGATAGAAAAATGTGATAAGGTAATAGGTACAAATACAATAAGTTCTATAAAATCTGGTATTTTCTTTGGATATCTTTCCCTTGTGGATGGGATCATACAGAGGATTATTGATGAGCGTTTTAGGGGGATTGATCCTTGTATAATTGCTACGGGAGGGCTTGGGTCGGTTTTTATGGGTGAATCAAAATTTTTAAAGCGATATGATCCAAATCTTACTCTAAATGGTTTGAGGGTGATATATGAAAAGAATTCTTAATGTTTTTATTTTAATTGTCCTCCTTTTGGGCTGCAGTACAAAGGATAAGGAGCTTGCAGAATCCCATTACAGAATGGGGCTTGCATATTTAGGTTCTGAGACCGACTATCTGTCTATTGTTGAGTTTGAAAAGGCATTAGCCATAAATCCTGATGATGATCGTGTATATTATGCGATTTCAACATTTTATATTAAAAAGAATAGAGTATCAGATGCAGAACGCTATATAAAACGTGCAATAGAGCTAAAGCCCAATGAACTAGAATACCTAAACCTACTTGCAACTATCTATGCCACAAGAAATGAAACGTTAAGAGCAATCGATATTTGGAAAAAAATAGGAGAAGATCCAAAGTATCCTACACCTGAGGTGATTTTTTATAATATTGCATCTGCCTATATGCAGATCAGAAATTACAAAGAAGCTGAGTACTATTTTAAAAGGTCTATAGAAGCTAACCCGAGGGTATTAAGTACCTATATGGTACTTGCAGATCTCTATGTTCAGCAGAAAAGATTTGATGAGGCTGCAAATTTATATAGTCAGGTGATATCTCTTAACCCAACTTTCAATAATGCAAAACTTCAACTTGCAAAGCTTTATTTTTCAACTAATCAAAGTAATAAATCTATCCCTCTATTAAAGGAGATCATTACTTCAGAGCCAAATTCAAAAGAAGCCAAAGAGTCCATTGAATTACTCAAAGAGATAGGTCTAAGATGAGTAGGCTTGGTGAGATTTTGAGAGCTAAAAGAGAAGAATTGGGGATAGAACTTCAAAAGGCTGCTAAAGATCTGAGGATCTCTATAACTTATCTTGAAGCCATTGAAAAGGGGGGTTACCTGCTCTTGCCATCTTACGTTCACTGCTATGGCTTTACAAAAAGTTATATTAGATATCTGGGTTTATCTGAACAGGAGATGATGGAGTTGTTCCATCTTGAATGTAAGAAATCTATGTTTCAACCTGGTACTACTCAAGGGGATGAAGAGGTATATAAAGAGGTCAATAAAGAGGTGGATAAGGATCAATTGAAAAAAAGGATTTATCTATATTTAGGTATCTCGATTCTTTTTTTGCTGGTTGCTTCAGCATATTTCTTTGTGGTAAAAAAGCCAGAAACCGATGATAACAGTGTCACAATAAATATTACAAAAGATATTGATAATAGAGTTTTAGATAACCGTAGTGATAACAAAACCAGTGTTTCTGATAATTCTGTAATGGATAACAGTAATGTACTTGCTCAACTTGAAAGTATCGATTTATCAAAAGATAACAAATCTGATAATAAAGTTCTTGCTAAAACAATTAAGCTTACCTTTTACAATATCTGTTGGGTGAATGTGAGAATTGATAATCAAACTGAACTTGATTTTATAGCTAAACCTGGTTATGTGAAAGAGTTTAGTTTTAAAGAGTTTTTCATAATAAATATCGGTGATGCTTCTGCTATTGCTATCAACTATGAAGGACAAACAATAGCTGGTTTGGGCAAACCTAAGGAGTCAGTAAAAAATCTTTATTTCACTGTAAATAATGGTAAGCTTACCTATACAAAAAAATGATAATTTTTAGCTTGAATTTTACTCATTAGAGTGTATATTATTAAGACAAAAATGGTATAAAAACGGGGGCCTTTTGATGATATATTTAGATAATGTTGCTGGAACAAAGCCTGATAAGCGTGTAGTCGATAAGATGCTACCATTTATCACCGAGAAGTATGGTAACCCCAGTGCCCATTTCTATCCATTAGGTAGGGAATCTTACTTGGCAATAGGTGAGGCTAGGGAACAGGTGGCTTCCCTTTTAAATGCTGATGTTGATGAAATTATTTTCACCTCCTGTGGTACAGAATCCAATAACCTTGCCATTAAGGGTGTGGCAAACAGTTTCAAGTATGAGGGTAAAAACCATATTATCATATCTGAGATTGAACATTTTTCTGTTCAAAATGTTTGTGTTAAGCTTTTAAACAATGGATATAGGGTCACAAAGATAAAGGTTGATAATTTTGGTAAGGTAAACCTGGATGATTTAAGAAGATCGATTTCTGATGATACACTGTTAGTATCTATAATGCATGCAAATCCAGAGATAGGAGTTATACAGGATGTGGAAACCATAGGTAGTATCTGTAAAGAAAGAGGGGTACTTTTTCATGTGGATGCTGTGGCTTCAGCAGGTCATGTTCCTATTGATGTTAAGCGGTTTAACTGTGATCTCCTGAGCATAGCTGGTCAGAATTTTTATGGTCCAAAGGGTGCAGGCGCATTATATGTGAAAAAAGGGGTTCATCTATCTCCACTTTTTGATGGTGGGTTTCAAGAAAATGGTTATAGAAGTGGTACAGAAAATGTGCCAGCAATAGTTGGTCTTGGTGAAGCAGCAAGGATTGCAAAAGAGGTGATGTCTGAATATACTGCAAAGATGATCAAGCTAAGGGATAAGCTGATTAATGAATTAAAGGGTATGTTTAGTTTCTTACATATTACTGGTGATGAAAAGGATAGGTTGCCAGGGCATGTCAGTTTCTGGATAGAGTATATAGAGGGGGAGTCGCTACTGTTGTGGTATTCCCTCAAAGGGATCTGTGCTGCGAGTGGTTCGGCTTGTTCTTCAAATATCCTTGCTGAGGATGAAGAAGAGTTAGCAGCATCCCATGTGTTAACTGCCATCGGAGTTCCAAACGATATATGTGCAGGTTCTATCACATTTTCAATGTCAAGATGGACTGAGGAAAATGAAGTTGATGAGGTAATTAGGGTGACGCCAGAGATAGTTAATAGACTTTGTGAGATGTCACCATACTATAAAAAACAGTAGATCTGGAGGAAAAAATGGTAAAAGGACCATACAGTGAAAAAGTTATGGACCATTTTATGAACCCTAGAAATATGGGGGAGATTGAAGATGCCAATGGTGTAGGTGAAGTGGGTAATCCTGCCTGTGGCGATGTTATGAAACTTTTTTTCAAAATAGATGAAAATGGTGTTATACAAGATGTCAAGTTTAAGACTTTTGGATGTGGAGCTGCTATAGCATCTAGTTCTATGGCTACAGAGCTGCTTAAGGGTAAAACTGTCGAAGAGGTATTGGAGCTAACCAATAGTGCTATTGTTGAGGCGTTGGATGGTTTACCTCCTGCGAAGATACATTGCTCTGTCATGGCAGAGGAAGCTATAGAGGCTGCTTTAAAAGACTATTATACCAGAATAGGTAAGGATCCTTCGATAGTTGATGAGATGAAAGCTAAGATTAAAAATAGGGTGAAAAGTTAGCATAGGAGGTAAAGATGACTTTAAAAGAAAGAGTAGAAGAGGTTTTAAAAAAGGTACGCCCGACATTGCAGGCTGATGGTGGTGATGTTGAGCTTTTGGGTGTAACAGATGATGGTGTTGTAAAGGTTCAGCTCACAGGTGCATGTGGTAGCTGCCCTTTTAGTACAATGACATTGAAACACGGTATAGAGATGAGACTAAAAAATGAGATCCCAGAGATAAAAGAGGTGGTATCTCTATAATGGAAAAATTTAAGTGTATCGTATGTGAGTATGTTCATACAGGAGAAAAACCACCCAAGAAGTGTCCAGTATGTGGAGCTGACGAGACCAATTTTAAAAAGATAAAACCTCAATAGGTGATAAGGGCGGATGCACCGCCTTTATCTTGTTAATGAGCTGTTAAAATTGTAGTTTTGTATAAGTTCGAGGAAACTTTTTATAAGTTTTTTACTAGTTTTTCTTTTGTTGTAAGCTAAAAAGATATCTTTTTCAACAACCAGATCCACTATAGGTATGCCTCTGATGTCGTTGCTGCAAACATCTTTGATTAGAGCCAGTTCGCTGACAAAGGCTATACCTAAACCATTTTTAACGGAGTGTATGATCCCATGGGTTGAAGACATGATAGCTGTTGCATTTAGACTTTCAAAATCGTACCCCTTTGATTTAAGGGCATATTCGACCGCAGCCCTTGTTCCAGAACCAACTTCTCGGATAACAAACTTTTCATTTATAATTTCATCTAAAAAAACATTATTTCGGGAATAGAAAGGGTGCTCTTTATTTACAGCTAATACAATTCTGTCCTTGAGGATTGTTTTGTATTCTAAATCCTTTTTGGGTATTTTTCTTGCGACTATGGCAAGATCTAAGATACCATCGACTAACCTTTGAATGATCATCTGCGAGCTCGCTATATCCATGGTAAAAAAGGTTTTTGGGTATTTATTGTTAAACTCTTTTATTATTGATGGTAGTATAAACTCCGCTATTATTGTGCTAGAACCTATCTTTATGTTACCACTTATTTCGTTTAAAAACTCTTTTATTGCTTCGATGGATCGTTCCCTAAGGTCGATCATATCCACTGCATAGTCATAAAAGACCTGTCCAGATTCTGTCAAAACTACTTCCCTAGACAACCTATCAAAAAGTTTTATACCTAATTCCTCTTCAAGGGTGTTTATATGTGTGGAAACTGTAGGTTGGCTGAGTAACATCTTTTCTGCAGCCCTCGAAAATGATTTGTATTTAGCGACATACACAAAAGCTTCTATCTGTTTAAAGTCCATACGATCTCCTTATTATACTTTATTTAACCTTATTATAAATCATAGAAAAAATCAATACTGAAATATAACGCTTTTGTGGCTATAACGATGTTTGTAAAAAAAATGTAGAAAATTGTTAAAAGAAATGTTAAAAAAATTAAAAACATATGGAGGTTTTATGTTTGGGTTGATACCTAAGGAAGAGAAGTTTTTCTTGCTTTTTCAGGATATGACAAAGTTATTGATTGAAGGGGCGCATTTATTGAAGGAGTTAACAGAGAATTTTGCGGAGATTGAACATTTTCAAAAGAGAATAAAAGAGGTTGAGCATGAGGGGGATAAAAAAACTCATGAAATAATACAAAAGCTCAATAAGACTTTTATTACACCTATCGACAGAGAGGATATATATGATTTGGCTGCAGCACTCGATGATATCCTTGATCTTATAGATGCTTCTGCTCAGAGATTAGCCCTTTATAAGGTGGACACTATAACGTTTGAATGTAAATCTTTTGCTTTTATTATTCTTAAATCATGTCAGGCACTGGATAAGGCTGTGAGAAAAATGGATAAGAAACATGAAGAGGTTAATGAGTCCTTTGTGGAAATAAACGAATTAGAAAATGAAGCTGATAGGGTTTTGAGGGAATCCCTCGGCAAGCTTTTTAGCGATGAAAAGGATCCAATCAGGCTTATAAAGTGGAAAGAGATTTACGAAACTTTAGAGAAAGTTACAGATAAGTGTGAGGATGCAGCGAACATAATCGAAACTGTGGTGGTAAAACATGCTTGATATCTCGTTTATACTTTTAATATTAGTATTGTTAACTGCTCTTACATTCGATTATATAAATGGGTTTCATGACACGGCCAATGCTATTGCCACATGTGTATCCACGAGGGCTTTATCAGTAAAAGCTGCCATTGTTATGGCGGCAGGATTAAATTTCTTGGGAGCTATAATATCCACAAAAGTTGCCACAACCATTGGTAAAGGGATAGTGGATGCCTCAACTATTACCCAGACAGTTATATTGGCGGGATTAGTGGGTGCTATAACTTGGAACTTAATAACCTGGTATTATGGTATACCATCCTCATCATCCCATGCCCTTATCGGTGGTATTATGGGTTCCGTTATCGCCCATGCTGGTTTTAATGCTCTTTTGTGGGGTGGATTGAAGAAGATTATTTTATCCCTAATAATCTCCCCAATTATTGGAGCATTTTTCGGTTTCTTTTTTATGGTTATTATTTTTCGCCTTTTTCATAAAAAAAATCCTCATGTTTTAAATAGAAATTTTAGGTTTTTACAAATATTGTCTGCGAGTTTTATGGCTTTTTCCCATGGAACAGCGGATGCCCAGAAGACTATGGGTATAATGACTATGGCTCTTGTTAGCTATGGAACTCTTGATACATTTGTTGTTCCCACATGGGTTAAGGGATCTGCTGCTTTAGCTATGGCACTTGGAACTGCTGCTGGTGGATGGCGTATAATTAAAACATTGGGCAAGGATTTTGTTAAACTCCAGCCTGTTCATGGTTTTGCTGCGGAAACATCTTCTGCAGCTGTGATATTGGGTGCAGCTTCTATTGGTATGCCTGTGAGTACAACCCATGTTATAACGTCTTCAATATTGGGTGTGGGACTATCCAAAAGACTAACAGCAGTTAACTGGATAGTGGCCCAAAGGATCGTTTCTGCTTGGGTGATTACGATACCAGCCTCAGCATTGGTAGCTGCTATAATATATGTGCTTATTACCCAATTTTTACCTGCATAAAGAAGGCTGGCTTAGGCCAGCCTAATTATAGATCTATGACTTTTGCATCTATCATGCCGTCTATTTTTAGGATCTCTTCTAATACGTCCTTTGGTATTGGGTTATCCACTGAGACAAAGGCTATTGCTTCCCCTTGCTTCTGTCTTGAAAGCTCGAAGCCAGCTATATTTATCTGTCTGTTGCCTAATATTGTACCTACTTTTCCGATAACACCTGGCCTATCGTAGTTGTTAAAATATAAGAACGTACCAGTTGGTATGACATCAAAATAAAAGTTGTCGATGAAGATTACCCTACCTTTATTATCATTAAATACAGTTCCGCCTATGATCTTTTCCTCTTTATCCGTTTTTATTTTTATTACTATAAGATCATTAAATTTGTCATAAGATGATAGTTTTTGTTCCATAACTTCTATATTTCTATCTTTTGCAAGGTAAGAGGAGCTTATGTATGATACAGTTTCCTTCAAGCTTACCTCTAACAGCCCTTTAATACCCGCAATGGTAAATGGCTGATAACTAAAGGGGGTATCAAATGTTCTCTCACATACATCTTCTTCGAATCTTTTTCCAACAAGTGTAAAAGTAACAGATTCTATTCTACCTTTGACAATTTGGGCTCCTAATTTTCCCATCTGTTCCACAAGCTCAAAGTATCTTTGGAGCTCTTCTGAAAGTTGTGATTTCATAAATGGTATATTAACGGCATTCATATAGGATTTACCGTATAGTGCATTGAGCACATTTTCAGCTATGATTACTGCTACACCCTTTTGCCCTTCATGGGTGTTGGCTCCTATATGTGGAGTAACAAAGATATTGTCGAGGGTTAGAAGTTTATTGTCTACAGGGGGTTCTTCTTCAAATACGTCAATACCTGCAGCAAAAACCTTACCAGACTTAACTGCCTCATAAAGGTCGTTTTCGTTAACTATACCACCTCTTGCACAGTTTATTATGATAACACCATCTTTCATTTTCATTATCTGTTCTTTTGTTATCATATTGTAGGTTTCTTTTGTAAGAGGAGTGTGAAAGGTTATGATATCCACTTCTTTTATGAGTTGGTCTAAATTATCATAAAGTTTTACCCCCAAGGAGTCAGCTTTAGATTTTTTTATATATGGATCATAAGCTATGACTTTCATACCAAAACTTTTAGCTCGTATAGCCACATTACTTCCGATCCTCCCTAACCCAACAATGCCTAAGACTTTGTTGTAAAGCTGAATACCCATGAATTTTTTTCTGTCCCATTCTCCTGATTTTAAGGACTGATTTGCAAGGGGAATTTTTCTGGCAGCCGCTAACATCATACCCATCGTAAGTTCTGTAGCAGCAAGGGTATTACCTGTGGGTGCATTCATTACGATGATACCTTTTCTACTAGCGGCTTCAATATCAACGTTATCAAGGCCTACACCAGCTCTACCTATGATTTTTAATCTGCCGGGGTTCTCTATAAGGTCAGCAGTTACTGTGGTACCACTTCTTGTTATTACTGCATCATATTCTCCGATTATTCCTTTTAGTTCGTTGTTTTTTATACCTGGTCTTATGTCTACCTCAATATTGGGATCTGATTTTAGGATAGAGATACCTTCATCAGCGATATGATCTGTTATTAATATCTTAAATTTGGACATAACGACTCCTATTTTTTTTACAGTTTTTAAATCAACTTTTTTATTATTTCAACCTAAAAAAAATCTTTAATATCATAATACGGTGTTATATTTTTATTTTAAAAAATGATAATGAAAGTTCTTGACAATTTAAAAAAATCAAGTAATACTGAACTAAATATTTGATAGAGGTAGCTATGGAAGATTTTAATATAAATATAGGGGAAAGGATAAAAAGGCTCAGGCATCTTAAAAATTTGACTTTACAGGATGTGGCTAATTTTACAGGTTTTTCTAAAGCACTTATTTCCCAGATAGAAAATAATGTAGTAACTCCACCTATTTCAACTCTTGCTAAGATTGCTAAAGTTTTAAATGTTAAGATGGTTTACTTTTTTGAGGAAGATCTTGATTTTAAGGAATACTACTTGGTAAAAAAGGATGAAAGAAAAGTCGCTTATCGAGAGGGTGCCAAGCACGGTTATATTTACGAGGAGTTAGCTCATATTAAAAACAATGATATTTTTGAATCTTTTATTGTTACAATAAAGCCAGAACCGAGAGAGAAAAAGCTTTTTAGTCATGATGGATATGAGTTTATGTATATTCTTGATGGTGGGATAAGGATGTATCTCAATAACGATGTTGTTATTTTAGAGGAAGGTGATTCCATCTCTTTCAGCTCAAAGATACCCCATTATGCTGAAGCTCTCCACGAAAAAGATGCTAAGATATTGAGCATCAGAATGAAATCTGTAGATATAAAATCTATTATCAATCAGATGAAGAAAAAGGAAGATTAATCGCTATTGATCTGTTTTGGGATCTAATATATCCCTGAGACCCTCGCCTGTTAAATTAAATCCTAGTACTGCTAATAAAATGCATAACCCTGGAAAAAGGGAAAGCCACCACGCAAACATGATATTGTCCTTTCCGGAGGTTATTATATTCCCCCATGATGGTGTAGGGGGTTGAACCCCCAAACCTAAAAAGCTGAGTGCAGACTCCACAAGTATGGAGCTGGCTACCCCTAAGGTTGCTGATACTAATACAGGGGAGACAACGTTTGGTAAGATATGTTTAAATATTATGACTCTTTTTTTAAGACCAGATACTTTTGCGGCAATTATATAATCTCTTTCTGTTATACTCCATGTTTCTGCCCTCACCATTCTTGCAACTCCCATCCAGCTTGTGATCCCTATAACCATCATTATATTATATATTGAGGGTTTTAAAAAAGCAATAACGGCCAGTATTAAGAAGAAGGTTGGGAAACAAAGAGCTATATCTACTATCCTCATCAGTATCACATCCACCCATCCTTTAAAAAAGCCAGAGATTAAACCTATAGCTGTACCAATAATCACAGATATTCCCACTGATATAAAACCCACTGATAATGATATTCTTGTGCCATATACTACTCTGCTGAATACATCCCTGCCTAATTCATCAGTACCAAATAAATTCTTTGAAGAGGGTGGATTTAAAATATTGGTGAGATTGATCTCTGTGGGATCGTAAGGCGCAATGATAGGAGCCAAAAGAGCTACAAGTGCGAAAAATAGAATTATCGATATACCAAAGAGGAATAGTTTATTCTTTTTTGCCATACCTGATTCTCGGGTCAGCTATTGCATAGCAGATATCGGCTATAAGGTTTCCAAGCAAAGTTAGAAATGCACCTATTACAAGTATACCCATTATTACCGGATAATCCCTCATCATAACAGCTTGATAAAAGAGCTGTCCCATACCTGGAATTGAGAAGATCGACTCAAATATAACACTACCCCCTATCAGACCTGGAATAGATAGCCCCAGAATGGTTATAGCTGGTAAAAGTGCATTCCTTAGGGCATGTTTGAATATCACGCTCTTTTTTGGTAATCCTCTGGCGTAGGCAGCTATGATGTAATCTTCGTTTAATACGTCAAGCATACTACTTTTTACAAATCTACTGAAGCCAGCTATTCCACCAAAAACTGAAATGACAACAGGGAGTGTTGAGTGCCAGATGATATCAAGGATCTTTTCCGGGAAGCTGAGACTATCAAAGTCGTAAGAGGTTAGACCTGAGATTGGTAGCCAACCTTTGATTACACCAAAATAATAAGCAGATAAGAGTGCTAACCAGAATGTGGGAATAGCAAACCCAACATATACGAACAGGGTGGTAAGTTTGTCAAAAAAAGAGTTTTTATATACAGCAGCGAAAACACCCAGAGGAATTGATAATAAAATAATAAGCATCATGGATGCTATATTTAAATATAGTGTTACAGGGATCTTTTCTAAGATCTTATCAAGAACAGGTTTTTGATCCGAAGCAAAAGAGTTACCAAAATCAAAGAGTATCATCTTTTTTAACCAAATCCAGTACCTTTCTAATATAGGTTTGTCAAGTTGGTACATTTTTATAAATTTTTGGTAAGCCGTTTCTGAAATCTTTGGGTTCATGGAAGAAAGAAACTGAGCAGGGTCTCCGGGTGCAAGATTAACCACTAAAAAGGATATTAGTGTGATCCCGATGATCATCGGTATCATACCCAAACATCTTTTAAGTATATATGTTAACATAGCTATTTAGTCAAATTATACTTTCTTTCTTCTTTTTCCACATACCAGTCTATGAAGTTGTGCATAATCCCAGCAGGTGCTTCCTCAATATTTTTAAATCGCTTATGTACTGCTATCAATGCCTTAGGATAATAAAGAAACGTATAGGGCTGATCTTCAGCGAGTATTCTGGATATCTCATGGTAGATCTCCTTCCGCTTATTAACATCAAATTCTAATCTACCTTTTTCAATGAGTTCATCAATTTTTTTGTTTTGATAACAGATGAAATTAAGGTTTTTGCCATTACAACGGGAGGAATGCCAAACATCGTATGGATCTGGTTCCATAGGTATGGTCCAACCGAGTATGACAGCATCAAACGTTCTTTTGTTTATATATTCGTTTATAAAGGTCGCCCATTCTAAGATCCTAATTTCTACTTTTATACCTAACTTTTTCCAGGTTTGTTGTAGAATTTCAGCGATGGAGCTTCTTGTAGTATTCCCCTGATTTGTCATAATTACAAAGCTAAAAGGCTTACCATCTTTTTCTAAGATACCATCTCCATTTCTATCCTCAAAGCCGGCTTCTTTTAATAATGATTTTGCTTTATAAAGATCGAAATTATACTTTGTTAAGTTATCTGTGTACCATATTGTCCCTGGTTTAAAAGGGCTATATGCTGCTTCACCAAGTCCAAAGAGCACACCTTTTATGATATCCTCTTTGGGGGTTGCATAGGAGAGAGCTTGTCTTACTCTTTTGTCTTGAAAAAGGGGATTTCTTAGATTGTAACCTATGTATGTATAAGAGTTTGATAAGTAGGTGTATTTATTGAAGCTTTCAACAAATCTGGGATTGCTTGTTTGTTTTGCAAACTGAAGTGGTGACATGCCCATCATGTCTAAATTCTTGTTTAAAAGCTCTAAAAACATAGTGGCAGTATCAGGTATTATCTTCATGGTGTATCTATCGAGATTTGGTCTTCCTTCATAGTATTGATCGTAGGCTTCAAGTGTTATTGAGTGTCCAGATTTCCATTCTTTGAATTTGTATGGCCCTGTACCAATAGGTGCTCTTTGGAGTTCAGATTTTGTTATGGGAGTGCTTTTAAGTCTATGGGATGGTAGAATGGCTACAGTCCAGCTTGATAGTGCGGGTGCATAGGGGATCTTGTAATGTACTTTTACGGTGTATTTATCAGGGGTTTCAACTCTGTCTATAATCCTGAAATCAGAGTCGTAAGCTGTAGGGGTATTGTTATCCACTATGGTTTCATAGGTAAACTTTACATCCTCAGATGTAAATTCCTTTCCATCATGCCATTTAACACCTTGTCGTAGATAGAATGTTATTGTTTTTTTATTTTCAGATAAATCCCATTTATAGGCCAGATCGCCAACTAAATTTAGATTTTTATCATACTTTAACAACCCATTGTAAATAAGTGAAGCCACTGAATGGGATGAAGAGTCTGTTGCTAAAATGGGGATAAGATTACTTGGCTCTCCAATACTCCCCTCAATCATGACATCTCCAAATTTGGAAGATGTAGCTTTTCTTTTAATCTTTTGAGGGTCGTCTTTACATCCTATAACTAAAATTAGTAACAATAAAGAAAGTATTTTTTGTAACATTATTTGCTATTTGCTTTGCATTGGTACTATCGGTTTGTTTTGTTGTTGATTTTGTATGGGTTGATTGGGCAGTTTGTTTATCACAGAACTACCAGTTTTGCCAGAGGTTGACATAATGGTAAGGGTGATGGATGTGGTAAAAAATATTATCACCAAAACTGTGGTGATCTTTGACATGATGTTTTCTGGGGTACCAGGCCCAAACATGTCAGAGGAGCCTCCACCAAAAGCCTCCTTTAAACTGGAACCTTTACCTGATTGTATTAAAATAGCTAATATTAACAATACACTTATAAATACATGAAAGCCTAACACAATTGCGTACATCGAATTCTGCTCCTTTGTTTATATTTGAACTTTATTATAAATACATTTCAACTGGGATGTCAATAAGAAAAGGTGGATCATTAAATGTTGAAAAAAGAAAGCTTATATGCTATAGTTTCTTAATCTTCAATGGAGGTGGCTATGGATTGTATTTTTTGTAAAATTATTGCAGGTGAAATCTCCTCTATCAAAGTTTATGAGGATGAGGATTTTATTGCGATACTCGATATTAGACCTGTAAACTTAGGTCACACCCTTGTGATACCAAAACAGCATTTTGTCAATATTTTTGATACTGATATGGCTTTTGCTCAAAAGATTTATCCAGTTTTAGTAAAGATTTCAAAGGGGATAAAAGAGGGACTTAGAGCTGATGGTATAAATATCATTCAAAACAATGAAAAATCTGCTGGTCAAGAGGTATTCCATTCCCATATCCATCTTATACCACGTTTTAAGGACGATAGTTTGAAGTTTACACCTAGAAGCTTAACTTACAAAGATGATAACGAAAAATTAGATATAGCTGATAAGATAAAACAAAATATATGATAGGAGAGATATAGTGAAAAAAATAATATTGGTTTTGATTATTGTTATAGGTATTTTTTTTGGTTTGAAGTTTGCTGGCATAGATCTAAAAAGTCTTACAAAGGATTTTACCTCTAAAAAAGAAACGGTTACTTTGGATCAGAATACTTCTTCAGTATCACCTATAAAGCCTTCTGAACAGATACTTAGTGTTCAAGAGTCCTTTGAAAAAGTTGCAGAGATTGCATTGCCATCTGTAGTAAATATCTATACTGAGCAAAGGGTAAAGGTTAATCCGAGATTCGATTTTCCATTTGGTGATAACCCATTGTTTCGAGATTTTTTCAAGGACTTTTTTGGTACCCCAAAGCAGAGGGAGTATAAAAGTACAAGTCTGGGGTCAGGTTTTATTATAACAGAAAACGGGTATATAGTGACCAACGATCATGTTGTCAAAAATGCCGACTCCATAAGTGTAAAACTCTCTGATAAAAGAACTTTTAAAGCAACTGTCGTTGGTTCTGATCCTAAAACTGATGTTGCAGTTATTAAGATAGATGCAAAAGATTTAAAGCCTCTTAAATTTGGGGATAGTTCGAAGCTTAGGATAGGTCAGTGGGCTATAGCAGTGGGGAACCCTTTTGGTTTGAATGGTACTCTAACAGTGGGTGTTATCAGTGCTACTGGTAGGAGTGGTTTGGGGATTGAAACGTATGAGGATTTTATACAGACAGATGCATCTATAAATCCTGGTAATTCTGGTGGACCTCTTTTGAATATTTATGGAGATGTTATAGGCATAAACACGGCGATAATAGCATCAGGTCAAGGTATAGGCTTTGCCATACCAGCTAATATGGCAAAGCCTATCATAGAACAGATCATAAACAAAGGGAAAGTGGATAGGAGTTGGATTGGGGTTGGTATACAGGATATGACACCAGAATTAGCGAAATCGATGGGGGTTAAGATAGATCATGGTGTGGTTATTAATAAAGTTTACCCTAATTCCCCTGCAAAAAAAGCTGGTCTGCAGGAGGGTGATGTAATAATAAAATGTAACAATGAAAAGATAATAACATCTTCTGACTTACAAAAGATTGTTGTAAATAGTAAAATAGGAAGCGAAATTAAGTGTACTGTTATTCGTGACAGCAAAGAGTTTACTGTAAAAATAATTACTGAGAAAATGCCAGATGATGAGACTATCGCTAAAGAGTCGATGCAGGAATACAAAGATGAACGTTTAGGTATAAAAGTGAGGAATTTGCAGCCAGAGGAAGCTGATCAGTTCAATCATAAAAACGGTGTGATAGTAGTAGATGTTGTAACCAATTCTCTCGGGGAAACTGTAGGGATTGCTGAAGGTGATTTGATTATATCAATAAATAGGAAGCAAATTAGAAATATAAAAGAGTTTTCCGTAGTGATGAAGTCTTTCCCAAAAGGAGCCATAATAAATCTGATGGTTGAAAGGGAAGGGGATACTTTCTTTATTGCTGTAAGGTTGCGTTAGTAAGATATCTTACGGGGTCCCTCTATGATAAGGGGGATCTCTTTTTCATAATTTCTAAAGTAGTATTTTATCCTATTGCGGTCTTCTTCTATAATCAGAACAAAGGGGTTATGTCTGAAAGGTATTTCAAATCTTAGATCTGCAATTTCATATTTGCTACCATTTCTTTTCATATAAGGGTATTTTAAAAACCATTTAAATATCTTTAAATTTTCATCATGTTTAAGAAGATTTAAAATATTTTCTGTAACCTTTTCATATTCATAGGATTTACCATTAAATGTAAGCTTCATCTTTATGGAATAATCCTCTGTTTTAATTACTTTCCAGAAAAGAGGAGAAAAAGGAGCTGTGGTTACTGTATAACTTTTTTCGATGCGGTTAAGGTAAGTCTCATAAATAGTTTTTATAATATATGATGAAAAAGGATACAGGAAGATCAAGGAGAAGGCTATCAAGGCTGATTTTTGATTTTTTTTGCCCATGAAATATAAAGTGATTATCAATATTAAAAAAATTGGATCTATTATGAACATGGCATCAAGACCAACTCTTGTATTGCTAAATGGTAAAAAGATCTGGGTTCCATAATTTGTCATCACATCAAGGAAGATATGTATCAGAATAAGAATGTAGAAATTTTTGAGAAGATTAACATCATTGTATCTTATTGTTTTTGCCAAAAGCAGGAGGAGCAGAGATAGCAAAAAGCCCCCCACGAATGAATGGGTAAAGCCTCTGTGATGAAGAAGGTACATAAAAGGGGTGGAGAATAACCCAACAAAATTGTCAAGATCAGGGCTCATGCTTACTAGCCCATATACTATAGCACTTTTTAAATCTCTTCTATTTGTGAGGTAGTTTCTTCCTACAATACCTGAACAAAAATGGGTAACTGGATCCATACCTTTATATTTCAGGGGAGAAAAATCTCCCCCATTTTTACTCCTTTATAAAACCGATGGTTTTAATGCCCTTCTTTGAATATAATCTCATGACAACATACTTACCTTTTTCGATCTTTCCATAGATGTCAAAGAAATCATCTTCATTACGGATAACCTGGTTGTTTATACTCAAGACTATATCTCCCTTTCTTATACCAGCTTTGTAGATGTTAGTATTAGTTTTAACATCTGTGACCTTTACACCATAATCCAGTTTTAAGTTCTTTTTTTCATCATCTGTAAGGTTAGAAACGGAAATTGGTTGGGCTTCTCTTTCATCAAATGTCAGATCCTTCCTCTCTGCTAACTTAACGTTTATCTTTAGATTTTCTACCTTTCCGTCAACGCTAATCCTAATAAGGTCAATGGTAACCACTTTTCCTGGCAAAGAGTTCCCTATGTAATTGACTACATCTTTGGGTGTTTTCATCGGTTTACCGTCAATTGCTATTATTATATCCCCTACTTTTATACCAGCCAAGTCTGCCGGTTCACCTTGTAAAATCCCATTTATGATTACCCCATGTGAGGTATTAAGCTTTAATTCCTTTATCATCTCTGGTTTGAGTTCTTCAAGGTGTTGAACACCTAAGAGCCCCCTCTTTACAACACCAGTTTTTAGTTGGGGTAAAAGGTTCTTAAGGGTATTGACAGGAACAGCAAAACCTAGTCCTTGCCCAGATGCTATAATGGCTGTATTTATACCAATTACTTCACCTTTTAAATTTACTAGTGGACCTCCGGAATTACCCGGATTGATGGAGGCATCGGTTTGTAGGAAGTTATCATAAGGGCTTTCACCCAGATCTCTACCTTTGGCACTTATTATCCCTACTGTATAAGAGGATTCAAGACCAAAAGGGTTGCCAATTGCTACAACCCATTCACCCACTTCGAGGCTATCTGAATCCCCTAAAGGCAGTGGTTTTAAGTCAGGTTTTTCTACATCTATTTTTAATAAAGCAAGATCAGTTAGTGGGTCCCTGCCTACCTTTTTAGCTTTATACTCTTTACCATTGTGGAGCTTTACATTTATTTCATCGGCTTTTTCTACAACATGATTGTTAGTAACTATATAACCATCAGGGGATATAATAAAACCTGAGCCGAGAGCTCTTGATTTGTATTCCTGGTAATGTTCCTGACTGCCAAAGGGGTCAAAATCCCCAAAGGGGTTAAACCCAAATGGGAAATTGAAGTTAGGTATTTTTCTTTTGATCGTTTGGGTAGTGTTGATATTAACTACACTTTCTTTTGTTATTTTGACTACATCTGTTATCTGGGGAAGAGATTTTGCATACAATGATACATTAAAAAAAATAATCGTAATTAACACGTATAAAGCTGTTTTGGTTATTTTGTACATAATCTTCCTCCGAATTATTTTTTATCTTTAACTGTAATATATGTTATAAAGTTTTCCATCTCTTCAAAGGGGATCGTTCCTATTACTGTGTACTGGATACCGTCTATTTTTTTAGACAACACATAATTACCATAAAGTATTGTTTTATTTATCTGTATCTCTTGGTCTGTTTTCTTAACGAAAAGGGAGAACTTATTAAGTCCGTCATTAAATATATAGTGAATTGTTCCATCTTCAAGTTTTTTTATTAATTTCCCCTGAAATCCTTTATAGTAGATCTGTTCTTTTTCTAAGCTTATTTCCTTTAGATCCCTTTTCGTTGGTTGCATGTCTGGAATTTTTTCAGTGTAACCGTATGAATATAGAAGCTTATTGTTGTTATCGTAAACCTCTCTTCGTACTATCAAATTACCATACATGTTTATGATCTGGGGGAATCTGTCTTTATTGATGGGTACCATCTCTATCTGTTTTAGGACCTTATTATCCTGTTTAAAACCATCTTTGATGGAAATATTGTAATAGTCTCTCGATATGCTGTTGAGATCTAAGAAAGGTTCTCTAATGGATTTTGCAATAAACTTAATTCTGCTATCTGTGAAAGATATTTCATCGACGTTGTTAAAGGTTAAGGTTATGTAAGAGGTTGGATTGACCGCTAGTTTTATAAATATGGAGTTTGCAAAAATATTATTTGTGAATAATATGAAAAAAAGAAGGGCTATCAAACGCATCGTTGTATTTATCTCTCCATAGAATAGGCAACACTGATAACCTTTGTATTGTTTGACTTTTCAAGGTGTTCAAGCAATAATTTCTCTTCTTCTTTGAAAGTATAAGTGTTTTTGTTTTTAGATAATGAGATGTTGTTTATTAAAACGTAGGATAAAAATATGGCGGCAAGCAAAGCAACTTTAACAAGGGTATTTTTTCTCTTTTTTGTTTTATTGGCTGATTGTTTGTGCTTTATTTGGTGCATAATAGACTTTGATAGATCTATATTTGGTGAGCTTTTGTTTGTATAGCTCTCTTTTATATGTGTTTTTAACTTTGAGATATTGTTCAAATATATTTTACAGTTTTCACATATTCTTAGATGTTTAAGAAGGTAAAACTCTTCAACTTCACTTAGCTCGTTGTCTAAAAAAGCATTAATGTTTCTATGATACTTTGTACAATCCATCAGCCAATCCTTGTTTTATCAACCTTTCTTTTATTATCTGTCTTGCATTAAAAAGTCTGGACCTAACAGTACCTATCGGAATTTTTAATATTTCAGCGATCTCTTCGTAGCTTAAATCCTCCACTTCTCTGAGTATGATAACATTTTTTAGTTTAGAAGGTAGTGAATCAACAAATCGTCTTACATACCTTCTTAACTCCTCATCCAAAAGTTCTTTTTCAGGATTGGTATCGTCAGTTTGAATATTAAAGAAGTAATCATCTTCTTCCTGCTCTTCATCGTACATATCAACGTATCTTTTACCCTTTTCCAGTTTCATAAGTGATGCATTGATCGCAATTTTTTTAAGCCAGGAGTAAAATTGCTCCTTATTCCTCAGAGTATGTAAGTTTTCGTAAGCTTTTAAAAATGTTTCTTGTAAAATATCCTGAGCCAAGTCTTCATCTTTGACTAAATTTAAAATAGTACCATAGAGCTGCCTCTGGTATTTCAGTATTAAAAATTCAAAAGCATCAGAGTCACCATTTAAAATAGCATCTACAATTGTTTGATCACCCATTGTATTCTCCATGTTGTTATGATAGATATAAATTTAAAAAGTTCAAGATTATTTTGATGTGTCCGATTATAATTACTGTTTACATGATTTATCGTTTTTGTTATAATTAAACCATAAAAAAGATGGGGTGTGTAGATGAAGAGAATTGCTTTTGAAAAAGTGCTAATGATTTTTCTGATTACCAATGGTTTGCTTGCAATTGTGTTTAGTGGCTATGATATCTATCTGCTCAATGAATTAAAAAATGCCGATAAGAATCTCTTGGAATCTATAGTTTCTAAGCTCTATTTTGTAAATGTCTTAATCATTTTGTTGGTTCCAATTGGTTTGTTGATAACATTTTTTGTGGTTTATAAAACATTTTATGCAAAAATGAATTCCATAAATGAAAAGCTAATGAAGATTGCTAAGGGTGATTTCTCTTTGAGGATTGATGATTCTCCAGGATTGTTGGGGAGATTGATCTTTTATATTAATGAAGTGTTGGAAAAATCTGGACATGCCTTGAAGACAACAAAACAAAATATCGTTGCTTTAAACAATGCTGCAGATGAGCTAAAAAAATCACAGACTTTTGTTGTAAAGGAATTAAAGGTTATCGAAGATAATTCCCAGAGTGTTTCTTCTGCTGCTGAGGAGCTTACAGCTACCAGTGAGAATATTGTTGAGAGTTGTAAACATACACTTGATAACACTATAGAGCTTTCTAAGGTAGTCGAAGATGGAATGAATAATACTCATACACTTAAGGAGACAATTAGTGAGATTGCCAATGCCATTATCTCCCTTAATAAGAATATTACGGATTTTATAAAAAAATATGAACAGATAGAAAAATTTACTATAACTATAAATGATATTGCTGATCAAACAAACCTTTTGGCTCTTAATGCTGCAATAGAGGCTGCACGAGCTGGAGAATCTGGTAGGGGGTTTGCAGTAGTTGCTGATGAGGTTAGAAAGCTTTCTTTAAAGACCACTGATTCTACTAAAGAAATAAAAACAGTCATATCCGGGTTAAATCTCGAGATGAAAAATATTGGTAAAATAATTGGGGAAAGTGTAAAAAAAATAGATGTGGGAGTAGAGGCAACGGATACCACCATTGCCAGTTTTGGACATATAAATGAAAATATAAAGAATATAGTTAGTCTCATGGATGGGGTTTTAAAATCGATGGAAGAAGAAAGTATGGCTGTTGCTGATATCTCTAAAAGTGTTGTAAATATTTCTGAAAAACTGGGAGGATTACTGCATTCTTCCCAAGAATTTATAAAAGCTGGAGACACGCTTAAATCGATTTCTCAGGAGTTGGATCATGAGCTTAAAGAGTTTAACATTGGAAAGGTTGATGAGTTGATAACGTGGAGTTCTAAGATTGAAACAGGGATTAAAAAGTTTGATGATCAACACAAGGAGTTGGTAAGATTATTAAATAAGTTTTATAGGGCAATAAATGAGGGTAGAAGCAAAGCTGTTTTAGGTGAAATTCTTAAAGAACTTGCTAATTATACTGTCTATCATTTCCAATCTGAAGAGGATGCTTTTAAAAGGTTTAACTTTCCGGATAAAGATGAACATATAAGGATCCACAAGGATCTTGTCAATCAGGTTGTTAAAGTGATTAAGGATTTTGAAGCTGGTAAAGATGTGGTTAGTGTTAATCTGTTACAGTTTCTTAAAGACTGGGTTGTAAAACATATAATGGGCGATGATATGAAGTATGGAAAATATTTTAAACAGATAGGAGCTAAAATAAATTAACTACTTTGTATCCCCATCATAAATGGTGGGGGTACTTTTTGACTCTTTCGATTGCTAACTTTATCTTTTCGATGATAAGTTCGTCTGTTACTTTCTTTTTCGCTTCTTCAATTGACTCTTCATAGGTCTGATAATGGGGTGGAATCGAATTTAACACTATGGCTGCTACATCGAGGATACAGATACTGCATGTGCAGAAAGTTTCATCCATGTCGATGTAATCTGCCAGCAGATCCCAGACTCTTTTTTCGTTGACATTTTTTAGTTGTTCTATATCATATTGATTGATTTTTACCATATTTCACCTTATATTTTTTTATACTCTTATACATAAGGAGATGAAAAATGCAAGAGAAAATAGCAGTTATAGGAGGTGGTTCGTGGGGTACGGCTTTAGCCAATTTGTTAGTGGACAATGGTCATGAGGTTGTGTTGTTTGTGCGTGAGATTGAGATCGTTGATTCGATAAATAATAAGAATATCAATTCAATCTTTTTCCCAGAAATAAAATTGAATAGAAACTTAAAAGCAATGCATTTTGATAATTTCGATGATTCCTACAATAATATTGTTTGGGTAGTTCCAACACAATTTACAAGAGGGAGTATAAAAAGATTTGACCATGGTCTTAAGGGTAAAAATATTATTATTGCTACAAAGGGGATTGAGATCGGAACAGGGAAATTGGTGGTGGATATTTTTAGAGAGAATATTGATGCAAGGTTATCAATATTATCAGGTCCCTCCTTTGCAAGAGAGGTTATCTTAAAGAAGCCTACAGCTGTCAGTGTTGCCTCCATGTACGAGGATGATGCCTTTTTTTGGCAAAAATCTTTTTCCAACAAGTACTTCAGAGTGTATCGCTCTAAGGATCTAAAGGGTTTGGAGCTTGGTGGTGCTTTAAAGAATGTAATAGCAATTGCAGTTGGGATTTCGGATGGTCTTTCCTTTGGTAATAATGCAAGAGCTGGGTTAATTACAAGGGGGCTTGCTGAAATTACGAGAATGGGGCTAAAAATGGGAGCTATGCTTGAAACTTTTATGGGTTTGAGCGGTATGGGGGATTTGGTTTTAACATGTACTGGTGACCTTAGCAGGAATAGGCAGGTGGGGCTTGAAATAGCTTCGGGCAAGACTATTGCAGAGATTCAGGGACATATGAAAATGGTAGCTGAAGGGGTATCTACAGCAAAGGCAGCTTACGATCTGTCAAGGGAGTTGGATGTAGATATGCCTATTGTCACTGAGGTGTATAGGATTATCTATGAGGGTAAAGATCCGAAGGAATCTGTTATAGATCTTATGAATAGACCTTTAAAGGAGGAGAGTGTTTCTTAAGGAAGGGTGGATACCCACCCTTATATATCGTTTTAGTTTTCTACGTTTGAGGCAGGACAATTGCTGCAAGATGTAGAAGATTCCTTTGCACTACAGTTATTTTTTGATGCGTAATCTGTCTTATACCAGCCACTACCTTTGAGATGAAAGCTTGTAAGTGACATTATCCTTTCAGCAGAAGAGCCACATTTTACACATTTTTTTTCAGCAGTGTCGCTGAAGGTTGGCTCTAATAACTCAAAGATATGCTCACATTTTGAACATTTGTATTCATAAATGGGCATAAATCATACCTCCTTTTTGTGTTTTGGAATTTAAATATATATAAAATTTTCAAAATGTAAAGGGGGGATAATTTTACTTGACAAAGTAGAGACTAAAAAATAATATGCATCAAACTATGAACTGAGGTGAAGTATGGAGATATCCTATTGTTTAAAAGCAAGATCAAAAAGAAGATTAGAGCCATTCAAACCCGAACAGCCATTACCTTTTGGTCAGCTGAGGACTGATCATATGTTTATGATGGATTTTGATGGTCATGAATGGTACAATATAAAAATTTGCCCTTATTCAGATATAAATATCGCTCCAGGAGCAATTGTTCTACATTACGGTCAAGCGTATTTTGAAGGTGCAAAGGCTTTTATGCATCCTGATGGGGAAATCTATACCTTTAGGTTGGACAAAAATGCCGAAAGAGCTAATTTCTCGGCCGAAGTTTTATGTATGCCACAGGTGGATGTGGAATTTCAGATAAAAGCTATACACGCTTTGATAGATGTCGATAGAAATTGGTTTCCAATACAAGAGGGTGCTTCTTTGTACATAAGACCTTTCATGTTTGGTACCTCCGATTCTCTGGGGGTTCATCCTAGTGAGAGCTATAGGTATATGGTAATTTTATCTCCAAGTGGCCCATACTACCCAACAGGTTTTACAAAGCCCATTAGATTACTTATTACTCAGAAATTTCACAGGGCGGTTTCAGGGGGTACTGGTGCTGCCAAGGCAGCCGGTAATTATGCAGCTTCTTTAAGAGCAGGTCAGTTTGCAAAAAAATTTGGTGCCAGTCAGGTCTTATATCTTGATGCTTCAAACAGATATTTGGAAGAAGCTGGTGCTATGAACCATTTTCATATTACAAAGGATGGTACAGTATATATACCTGAGTTTACTGATACTATATTGAAGTCTATTACATCTATGAGTATGATAGAGTTGCTGCCCACTTTGGGGTTTAAAGTTGTTCAGAAAAAGATAAGTCTTGAAGAGTTTATTGATGGTATAAAATCTGGAGAAATTGTAGAGGCAGGTGGGTTTGGTACTGCTGCAGTTGTTTCACCTGTAGGTGAGTATGTATTTGAAGATGGAACTGTTTTAAAGGTGGGAACAGGCGAGATAGGGGAGATGACTAAAAAGATATATAAAACATACACGGATATACAATATGGTAGACAAAAAGCTCCAGAAGGCTGGTTAAGAAAGGTTGAAAGGGTTTTTAAAGGTTGATAAATCAGGAAAAGGGGGATAAATTCCTCCCTTTTTATTTTTTAGTTTCGTATTCAGTATACTTTGATTCTATGAATTCAAATAGTTTGGATGGGGTGGTGTTATTTTTTCTTGCTATTGTTAGGAGATTATCATTTTCATTAAATATTATGTTATTATCTTTTAAAATCTGAATGATTATCTCTTTTTCCATCCCTTCTTTTTTTGCTAGTTGCCCTATTTTAGAAAGCTCTGCATGGGGATATGGTGGTTCACCTACTTTATCTTTCCAGCTTTCTTTAATGGTGTCCCCTAATTTTATAAGATCTTTAAAAGGTGATACTTCATAATAAGTCCCAATAAAAAACAGCAGAAAAATGACCGTAGCGGAGAGAAATGGTGGAGTGGCAAATGTGATCATTTGGGCCTTATTTTTTAAATAATATAAAAGTGCTTTCCAGTTTAGATAGATATGAAGAGAGCCTGTGATGAGAAAAAGGGCTGAAAAAGTTATGTGAAGGTTGCCCCATTGGGTTTTGTCAAGCCCAAGAATGTGTAGGTCTGCCCAATATGCTATTCTTCCTTGGGGGATTATAAACAGAACTATCCCTGTAATAGATAAAGCTAAGAACGACCAAAAAGCTAAAAATGATATAGTTTTTCTAAACATATAACATACCTCTTTAAATTTTTGATTGATGTTAACCAAAGTTTATGCCATAATCACTTGTAGAATTAATAAGATCGTATAAGTATTTTTCAAATAAAATAGGCAAAATTTGCACAATTTAGGCATTTATGAGGTAAACGGGGGATACAATCCCCCATTTTTTTCTAAGCAACTTTGGTAAATTTATCTCCAGAAACTCCGCAGATCGGGCATTTGGCTGGAGCAGAATCAAACTCTATATAACCACAAACAGGACAGAGATAAAAGTCTGTGGCTTCGATATCTTTACCTGATTCTACAGCTTCTAATGCTTTCTGGTATAATTTAGCATGTACCTCTTCAGCTTTTAGGGCAAAATTAAACATCACTTTTGCTTTGTGACCTTCACTGTTTGCTTTATCCAGCATTGGTGGGTACATCTCTTTATATTCATATGTTTCCCCTTCGATAGCTGCTTTTAGATTTTCTGCTGTGGAGCCCACCATATCCAACGCATTGAGATGACCCTCTGCATGAATTCTTTCTGCTTCAGCAGTAGTTCTAAAAAGTTTCGCAACATTTTTAAACCCTTCTTTTTCAGCCTTTTTAGCAAATGCAGAGTATTTTTGAAACGCTTGACTTTCGCCAGAGAATGCTTCCTTTAAATTGGTTTTTGTTTCAGACATCTTTTGCCTCCTTTTTATTGTTTATACTCTATTAGTGTACTTCTTGTGAGTATTATGTTGTTTCTAGTTCCAGGTCCATTAATCAGTGTGTGTACCACAGCCTGTTCAGCGAAGAGGTCTGCAGACAAACAATCCACAGGAACTATGATTTTATAGCCTCTTTGAGAGGCTTCAGTGGCTGTGAATAAAACTGCACCGTTTGCAGCTGTACCTGTTATGATAAGCTTTTTTATCCCCTTTGCTTTTAGGATATTATCAAGATTTGTATTTAAAAACTTGTTTACTGTTGAGTTTACTACCGGTTCTGTGCCGAGGGGGGAAACCTCTTTGAGTATGGTATCTGGTTTACCATTAGGGGTGAGAGAGTATGCAACAAAGATATTGTTATCTCTTGCTTTCTTGAGTAGGTTAGAGATGATGGGAACGGTATCCAGACATCTTGGTCTTCTTTCTTTGTTACAGGTGAGTTCTTCGATATCGAGTATTAAAAGAGCAGTTTCATTATCTACCACAAACTTCTGTAAACTTGGTGTCTGAGGTGGTACAACCCAATCCCACTCTTCAATAATATCTGCAGCATAAGATAATATTGAAATTAAAAGAAATATTCCCAAAAACAAAAATATCTTTTTCATAGTTCCTCCTAATTTCAAATTATTATAATTTCATACAAAAAAGTCAAGAACTTTTTATACCATTTTTTACTATATCGAATTTTCTTTCTAATTCAATTATAGCATGTTTTTTTAGAGAATTGGGTATAATGTATTTTTTTAATATCTTACATAGTGAGATAAGCCGATAATACTCAATATGGGGTGTGGTAAGACTGAGTTGGGGCTCAGTATGAGTAATTTTAATGATAGTTTTAATAGGGAGATAGCCTATTTCGAATTTGTTTGCAATCCTAAGCCACATATCATAATCTTCGCATATAGGCAAGGTTTCATCAAATAGCCCCACTTTGTTGAAAACAGTTTTATGGATGACAGCTGAAGAGGGACTTATTCTACAGAAATCTAAAATATATTTAAAGATATGTCCACCATACCTTTGATGTTTTTCCTTTGGGTTGATAAATCTATCTTTTTTGTACCAGTATTCATCTGTATGGCATACTAAATACCCAGTTTTTGTTAGGTATGATGCTTGTAATGATAGTTTATTAGGTAGCCAGATATCATCGGAGTCTAAAAATGCGATATACTCATATTTAGCATTGTTTATACCTACATTTCTTGCATAGCTAACACCTCTATTTTTATTATATTTTATATATCTTATACGGTATAAGTATGGTTTTAAGTAATAGGCAAGATCGATATTTGATCCATCATCAATTACGATAATTTCATAGTGTTTATACGTTTGTAAAAAAACAGATTCTAATGTGTTTTTTAACAGGGATACTCTGTTATAAACAGGGATTACCACAGAAAAGAATATATCTTTCTGCATCTACTGAATCGGTTTTTTTCTGTCCATTATGGTGGAAAAGACTAAAATTGTGTTGGTTTTTTGAACACCTTTTATATTTCTAATCTTTTTTATAAGGTTTGATAGGGAGTCTGTGTTTTTTGTAATCACCTTTGCTATCATGGTGAAATCACCAGTTACATGATGGCATTCTATAATATCATCATCAAAAGTTGATATATTTTTTTCAAAATCTGAAATACTTTGGGCACTATCTAGGGAGATCCCTATGAAAGCAAGAATATCGTATCCAATTGCTTTATAATTGACATTAGCTGAATAACTTTTAATGATCCCTGCATTTTCTAACTTTTTTACTCTATCTATTACGGAAGGTGATGAGAGGTCTACCTCCTTTGCCATATCTGCATAAGAGATCCTTGCGTTGTTAATCAATAAGTTGAGTAATTTTCGATCTACATCATCGATCATATTAGCCATTTCCTACCTCCTTTTGGTTACATCTTTTTTAGCACAAAAAGGGTCGAGTTTGCAAGAAGAACAAATGGGTAAGATAGGTTTGCATATATTCTGTCCATAGGCAACGAGATACTCGTTCCATTTAATCCAGTATTTTTTAGGTAATTTTTTTCTTAGTTCCTCTTCTGTTTTTTGGGGGGATCTGGTATTCACAAAGCCCATTCTGTTCATGATTCTGTGAACATGGGTATCCACACATATGGCTGGGATCCCGTATCCTTCCACTAAGACTAAGTTTGCAGTTTTTCTGCCAACCCCTTTGATCGAAAGTAATTCTTCTAAGCTATCTGGGACAGTACCGTTATATTTTTCTATCAGATGACGGGAGATATTTATAATTAAATCACTCTTTTTTCTATAAAAACCAGCAGGATAGATGCATTGTTCTATCTCTTCTTTTGAAAGTTTTACCATCTCGTAGGGTGTTTTGGCTTTAGATAAGATTTTCTTTGATGCTTCTAAGGTTACAGCATCTTTTGTTCTCAGGGAGATTATAGTGCTTATTAAAACTGCATAGGGATTGTTTTGGATGAATTGAGATATTTGGGATACAGATGGGGTATTAAAATTTCTATAAGATACCTCTAATATATGAAAGATCTTATCTATTTCTTCCAATTTTTAATACTCTTCCAAAAATTCTCTTATTTTTGGTTTTAGGTGGATTTGGCTTAGATCAAACTGTTTTAATGACTTTGCAATAACGAAAGCTTTGTAATCATCTTTGGCTTTTTTGTCTATAATTATATAGAACTTGTCGTCAACCCTACACAATCCACCCCTTGCTGATGTTTTTTCATATCTCAATGTAATCCCCAGCTGGGAGCAAAGAAGTTCTAAATCTTTTAGGATAGTTTTTCCCATAACCTCTATTTTCTATAAAGGGGGGACATCTCCCTTAACTTCTGGGTACTGACCTTTAATATTTCTACAGCTTTATCTACCTCTTCTATTGTATTGAATCTACCAAAACTAAACCTTATGGCTCCATGGATATCCACTGGGTCAACGTTTATAGCTTTTAATACATGGGAAGCATCCATGCCACCAGAGGAACATGCTGACCCTGTAGAGCAGCAAACCTCAGAAGCATAAACCATAAGGGCTTCAGCTTCGATATGTTTGAATGTGATATTTGAGATGCTGCAAACTCTGTTTTTTGTGTCACCGTTTACATAAACATCAGGTATTTCGTTGAGAACTTTTTCTTCAAATCTGTTTCTTATGGAGGTTATATAGTCGATATCCTTTTCTAAATTCTGTTGTATAATTTCGCATGCTTTTGCTATTCCAATTATGTAAGGGACATTTTCTGTACCTGATCTTATGCCATCTTCTTGATGGCCTCCATGAATAATAGGCTCTATTATGTTTTTCAACTCCTTATCTATATAGAGTACTCCGATACCTTTGGGGGCATAGATTTTATGGCCAGAGAAACTCAAAAGGTGGACCCCTAATTCAGACACATCCACATTCATTTTCCCAACAGCTTGAACAGCATCAGTATGAAAGATAAAACCATATTTGGTTGAGAGGTGGCCTATCTCTTTGATAGGCTGGATTGTGCCTATTTCGTTGTTAGCAAGCATTATAGATACGAGTATCGTATCTTTTCGTAGGGCATTTTTGAAATCATCTAAGTCTATGATACCATTGTTTCTCACTGGCAGGTAGGTAATTTCAAATCCAAGTTTTTCGAGATATTTACAGGATTCGAGTACTGCTTTGTGTTCAATATTGGATGTGATGATATGTTTGCCCTTGTTCTGTAAACCTAAGGCTATCCCTTTTATGGCGATGTTGTCAGATTCTGTTCCACTTCCACAAAAAATTATCTCTTCAGGTAAGGCACTGATGGTTTTAGCCACTACTTCTCTTGCTTTTTCCACATCTTCCCTTATTAATCTTCCTTCAACGTGGATGCTCGAAGGATTTGCAAACTTTTCTTTAAAATATGGGGTCATTGCTTCAAATACTTTAGGATCTATTTTTGTTGTTGCACTATTATCGAAGTATATGGACATCTTTATGCTCCAAAATGTATATTTTTCATCTTTTGTAATGTAATTCTTTCTAAATAAGTGTCAATATCTTTTTTAAGACCAAACCAAACCCAGTTTACAGCGCAGATGGAGGATTTTTCACAGCCGGAGGTATCTATACAATCTACAGGTTTTATTGGACCATCCATGGCATATATGATATCCTTTAAATTTATCTGATCCAATGGTTTTGCAAACATGTACCCACCTAAAGTTCCTCTGACAGATTTTACTATCTTATTTCTTCTAAGTTTAGTAAAAAGCTGTTCAAGGTATTTTATAGAGATACCTTCGAAATCAGCAATTTTCTTTATGGAAACAGGTTCTTTATCAGCTCCTAAGGCTATCATGGCAAAAATAGCTCTTACGGCATACCTACTCTTAGTTGTGACTTTCATTTTTCCTCCTTTTTTCGGAGTTCTTCTACCTCTTTTTCCAGTACTACTAATCTATCTATAATACATGATATGGCTTTAGCAACTGGATCGGGTAGCTTGTCGTGTTCAAAACCACTGGTTTTTCCAGATTCTGCTACAACTCTACCAGGGATACCTACTACGGTTGCGTTTTCTGGGACCTCTTTGATAACAACAGAATTAGAACCAATCTTAGCACCATCACCTACCTTAAAAGGTCCTAAAACCTTTGCTCCAGAACCTATTACTACACCATTACCTATGGTTGGGTGCCTTTTGCCTTTGTTTAGGGATACACCACCCAATGTTACACCATGATATATGGTGACATCATCACCTATTTCTGCTGTTTCCCCGATTACAACACCCATGCCATGATCTATGAAAAATCGTTTACCTATTTTAGCTCCCGGGTGTATTTCTATACCTGTAAGAAAACGGGAGATATGGGATACAAATCTTGCTAAAAAGAACAGCTTTTTATTCCAAAGCCAGTGAGCCAGACGATGAAATTGTCTTGCATGAAACCCGGGGTAACAAAATATTATCTCTAAAGTACTCCTCGCTGCTGGATCTCTTTCAAAAATTGCATTGATATCCTCTTTTATATCTTTCAATAATCCCATATCATACTCTCAGAGTAGTAAATTTATCTAAAATATTAGGGGCTATCGCCCCACATAATTTTCTGGTATTAGCGAGCTTCAATACAGTCTACTGGACAGACTTCAACACAAGCTCCGCAGTCAGTGCAAGTGTCAGCATCAATTATCCTTTTGCTGTCAGCTTCACTGATAGCACCTACTGGGCACTCATCTTCACAAGCTCCACAGTTTGTACAGGCTTCAGTTATAAAATGTGCCATTTTGCACCTCCTAATTTTATTTTATAGTCATAATAAGATGTCTTTGTATTGTCAATAACAAATTTTATTCCGAAGAGATATTTTATTATTAACATTGTGTTAGAATTGTTGTCCATCGTTTAGCTACAGTGGGAATAACCGCAGGAGTGGCAAACATCACACCCTTCTAAATATTGAATTGGTCCGCCACATTCAGGGCAGGCACCGTTTTTGACAACTACCTCTTCTTTTTCTTCTGCTGCTTCTAAAAGCTTATCCACAGTTATGCCATCTTTTATTAATTTTATCTCTACAGGGCTGTTGATGGCTTTTTCTATTGCTTTTGCTACTGCGTCGGCACAGCTTAGGACTTGGTTCGGACCGAAACCAAATTTCATGTGGCAGGAGATACCTTTTAGTTGTTTGATTATAATGTCGGGTGAGCCACCACTTCTAAATACTATTGAGATCAATCTACCGATGGCTTCGCATTGACTTTGGGCACAGCCACCAGCTTTTCCCATGCTTGTAAATACTTCAAAGGGATCACCATTTTCGTCTGAGTTTATGGTAACATAAAGCTTTCCACATCCTGTCATCATTTCTATTGTTTTGCCGAAAAGGATTTTAGGACGTGGTCTTGGGGTAAACACAGCTTTGTATTCTCCAGTGGGTTTTTGATCTCTTGTAGATTCGGTTTTTGTGCCTAGATTTATGACTTGATCTTCCCTGCAGCCATCCCTGTATATAGTAATTCCTTTACAACCGAGTTTGTAAGCAAGTAAATATACGTTTCTAACATCATCAACAGTGGCATCATGGGAGAAATTTACTGTTTTACTTACTGCGTTATCGGTAAACTTTTGAAAAGCTGCCTGCATACGTACATGCCATATAGGGTTAATTTCGTGGGCTGTTACAAAGATACGTTTTATTTTTTCAGGAATTTCAGGTATATCTTTTAATATCCCTTTTTCTGCAATCTTTTCCATCAGTTCGTCACTGTAGAGTCCATAATCTTTTATAACTTTTCTGAAATATGGGTTGACCTCTACAAGTTTAGTATTATCCATGACATTTCTATAGAAAGCTATGGCAAAGTATGGTTCTACACCACTTGAAGCATTAGCTATTATTGAAATAGTTCCTGTGGGGGCTATTGTGGTTGTTGTGGCGTTTCTTAGATACTTAAAACCCATAGCAGGGTATATACTGTCTTCAAAGTTTGGGAAGTTTCCTCTTATCTTTGCTAATTTTGAGGAAGCTATTTTAGATTCATCATTGATAAATTTCATAAGTTTTTCAGCAAGCTCAATGGCTTCTTCACTATTATATGGAATATTAAGTAGCACTAACATATCGGCCCAGCCCATTATGCCAAGGCCTATTTTCCTATTTTTTTTAGTCATCTTTTCAATTTCAGGGATAGGATAGCGGTTCATGTCTATTACATTATCAAGAAAATGAACACTAGTGTGAATAACTTCTTTTAACTCTTCCCAGTCAATTTTTCCATCCTTTACAAATTTTGCTACGTTTATCGATCCTAAGTTACAAGATTCATAGGGTAATAAAGGTTGTTCACCGCAGGGATTGGTACTTTCTATTTCTCCTTCTTTAGGGGTTGGATTTGCTTTATTTATCCTATCAAGGAATATGATCCCCGGATCGCCACCTTCCCATGCTAATTGAACCATTTCATCGAAAACTTTCTTAGCATTGAGTTTGCCTACAACTTTTTTGTTTCGTGGGTTTATGAGCTCAAAATCTTTACCTTCTTCTACAGCTTTCATAAATTCTTCGGTGAGTCCAACGGAGAGGTTGAAGTTTGTTAATTTGGATTTATCCTTTTTAGCATAGATAAAATCCATAATATCTGGGTGATCTACACGTAGTATACCCATATTGGCACCACGCCTTGTGCCGCCTTGTTTAATAACTTCTGTGGCTGCATCAAAAACAGATATAAAGGATATAGGTCCACTGGAAACGCCTTTGGTGGTTTTTACCACATCATCTTTCGGTCTAAGTCTTGAAAAGGAAAATCCTGTTCCTCCTCCAGATTTATGTATGAGTGCAGTGTATTTTACAGCTTCAAATATTTTATCCAAAGAGTCCTCTACCGGTAAAACAAAACATGCAGAGAGCTGCTGTAATTCTTTACCGGCATTCATCAGGGTGGGGGAGTTTGGTAAAAATTTTAATTCGATCATCATATCGTAGAATTTTTTGGCTGTTTCTGCAATGTTTGCTTTTTCATCATAAAACTTGTCGGCTTGTGCGATATTTATAGCTACTCTTTGGAACATTTCTTTTGGGGTTTCTAATAAATTGCCATCAGCGTCCCTTTTTAGATACCTTTTTTTAAGAACTGTTATGGCATTGTTTGATAATCCAGGTTCTTTTGTCAAAATCTCTTTTATGTTTTCCATATAATAGATATCCTCCAAAATTTCTCTGATTCGGGGATGATAATTTAATAATTTGAAACTATCAAGTTAAAATTTCTAACCTATTTGTCTTAAAAAAGAAATAGGAGGTGGTTGGGTAGTTATATAAAGTGCTTTATTAAAGTGTTTATTTATCAATATGTTAAAACGAAATATCTGAGATTTTGTATTTTTTTAGATCTGTTATGAAGTTTTTTCTGATCTGGTCTAATATATTATGGAATTTACAGCTTGACGTTACATTGCAAACGTTGTCATCGACTAAACAATCATTGATCTCTATTTCACCTTCAATTGCCACAATTATGTCATAGAGGCTTATTTCATCTGGGGCTTTTTTTAGCTTAAACCCACCTTTTTTGCCCCTTTCTGATTGGAGTATATCTGCTTTAACTAATAGTTGTAAAAGTTTACCCAAAAAACTGTCAGGTATACAGCATTCACTGGAGAGATCTCCTCTCATATAATATCTATCTTTGGGTGCGTTTGCAAAGAATGTTACTACTCTGATGGCATAATCAGATGCCCTTGTAATCTTCATGTTGCTTCTCCACTAAAAAATTTTGAAGTTAATATAATTTAATCAAAAAGAAAGTCAATAGAATTTTAGGATAAAAAGAGTCTTGATTTAACATCAATTCAGATAAGCAGAAATAAATATTAGTTGTTATTTGTGCATTTTTTTGCTAAATAAATCAGATTTGAAAAAAGTGGAGGTTAAAGTATGATCCCAATGTTGGATATAAAAAGAGAACTTGCGGTTATTGGCGATGAGATTAAGGCTGAAATAGATAAGAGTTTAAATAGTACTCAGTTTATTTTGGGACCTAATGTAAAGGAGTTTGAGGAGAAGGCTGCTGCTTATCTTGGGTGTAAGTATGCTGTAGGTGTGGCAAGTGGTACAGACGCACTGCATCTGGCTTTAAAGGCGATTGGTATAAAAGATGGTGATGAGGTTATAACTACACCATTTACTTTTATTGCTACGGCCGAAGCTATTGTTTATTGTGGTGGCAAACCTGTTTTTGTGGATGTAGATGAGGAGACGATGAACATCGATGTTCAAAAAATAGAAGAAAAGATTACTTCAAAGACAAAAGCGATTATTCCTGTTCATCTCTTTGGTAACCCTTGTGACATGGACAAGATAATAGATATATCCAAAAAATTTGGTTTGAAAATTATAGAGGACTGTGCCCAGTCGTTTGGGGCGACATACAAAGGTATCCAAACAGGCAATATAGGAGATATCGGTTGTTTCAGTTTTTTCCCCAGTAAAAACTTAGGTTGTTATGGTGATGGGGGGATGGTTACTACAAATGATGAACAGTTATATAAGATATTGTTAGCTTTGAGAAATCATGGTTCATATGTTAGGTATTATCATGAAATGATAGGGTTTAATTCCAGATTAGACGATCTACAAGCTGCTATCTTAAAAGTCAAATTAAAGTATATAGATAATTTTAATCAGGAGAGAAGATCAGTAGCTCAACTCTACAAAAAAACTATAGGAGCATCTGTAGGGTATCAAAAAGAAACTACAGGTGCAGTGCATGTGTATCATCAATATACTATTACAAGTCCAAAGCGTGATTTAGCAATGGAGGCTCTTAAGAAGTCTGAAGTAGCCACAGCGATATATTACCCTGTGCCCTTACATCTACAAAACGCCTTTAAGTATCTTGGATACAAAGAAGGGGATTTACCTGTAAGTGAAAAGCTTGCTAAAACAGTGTTTTCTCTGCCCATAAATCCATATCTTGATGATTCTGAGGTAATTATTATAGGAGAAATAGTAAAAAAAGCTCTTGTAAATGAATAAGATTCTTATATATATTTTTGTCGTTATAATAAAGTTGCTGATTAAAACTGTGCGCTTTGAGATTCATGGTTTGGATACCTATAAGGATTTAAAAGCTCGAGGTGAGAGGGTTATCTTTGCTATATGGCATGGTCAATTAGCACTTTTTTACCCTATGTCTAAATACTCAAAAGCCTGTGGTATAGTTTCCCGAAGCAGAGATGGGGAGATAGCAGCAAATATTATAAAGTATTTCGGTTTCGATTCTGTAAGGGGTTCATCATCAAGGGCAGGGGCTATGGCTATTCTGGAGGCAGAAAAGTACTTGAAAGAGGATTTTGACATAATAATTACCATTGATGGACCTAAAGGACCTAAGTTTGATGTAAAAAAGGGTGTGATCTACATAGCTAAAAGGTTTGATTGTGTTATAATACCTGTTGTGGCTTCTGTGGATAGATTTTTACGATTTTCCAGTTGGGATAACTTTCTCTTTCCAAAACCGTTTGCTAAAATTGACCTTTTTCTGGGTGACCCATATATCACGGATAAAGATATCGATAAATCGAAGATAAAAGCTGAAACAGATTCCCTTAAAGCCAAAATGCTTAATATGACGGAGAGATATGCTAAGTTTTATTTATAACCTATGTTTGCATTTAATTATCCCTTTAGCGTTACCTCTTGGGTACATATTTGCCTATAAAAGGGGTGAAGATAAGGATTATTTTGAAAGATTCGGGTTTATTAAGATAGAAAAAGATCTCAAAAACTCTATGTGGATCCACTGTGCAAGTGTTGGAGAAGTTAGAAGTATAAAGGGTTTTGTAAAACTCTTGAAAAAAGATTACCCAGAAATGGCTATTGTAATCTCCACTATTACAGCTACAGGAAAGAAAATAGCTCTGGAAGAAATAAATCCTGATGTAGCTTTCCTTTTACCTATTGAGAATAGATGGGCTATATCCCATCTTTTGGATCTGTTAAATTGTAGACTTTTTATCTTAGTGGATACTGAAATCTGGCCAAATCTTATCAATGTCGTGTCGAAAAAGGTTCCTATTTTTATAATCAATGGGAGACTATCTGATAAGAGTTTTAGGAGATATCTTCTTTTTAAGTTTGTTTTTAAAAAACTGCTCAACAAAGTCACTAAGATATATGCAAAAAGTGATGAGGACAGAAATAGGTTTGTAAGGATCCTGGAAGACTCTTCAAAGGTTAATATATTAAGTAATATTAAATACCTGAATATGAGTGCTTTTGTCGACCTAAATATCATCCCCAACGGAAAAAGGATTTTGATTGCTGGCAGTACCCATGCAGATGAGGAAGAGATTATCTTGGATAGTTTTATGGAAACATTCGATGACGATCTTTTTGATCAGGTCGTTATAGCTCCAAGACATTTAAATAGGGTAAATGAAGTGGTTGATATCTGTGTAAAAAAGGGGTTGAAGGTATCTTTCTTGAGTAATTATAACCCTGAGTCGGATGTTGTTATAGTTGATAGGTTTGGTTGCCTTGAATATTTGTACAATGTATCTTTAAAGGTTTTTATTGGAGGATCGTTGGTAAGGATCGGTGGGCATAATATATTTGAGGCAATACAGTTTAAAAAAGTTGTATCAGTTGGCCCTTATATGGAAAATTTCAAAGAGGTTTATGATCTTGCCAAGATGTACGGTCTGGTGGTGGATGTGTATGGTAAGGATGACCTTGTTAGATATTATAAAACAGAGTATAATTTGGAAAACTTTGAAAGGTTTATAGCTGATGTGGAACATATAATTAAAAATAGATTGGAGCCATTGTTTAAGGATATCAGGGATGTTATTTCTTAAGTATATAGTGGCATTTTTTCAGAAGATGGGTGTGCAAAGACTGAAGGTTTTAGGAAAATATATAGGAAAGATGGTTTATTATCTGTCAAAGGAAAGACGACAGGTAGCCCATAAAAATCTGTCACTGGTTTTTGATGGAGTAGTACCTGAAGGACTTACTAAAAAAACATTTGAAAACAATTTTATCTCGTTTTTGGAGATCTTTTTAGTGAGAGATATCGATGAGGGGTTTTTGGAATATGTGGATTTGCCTGATATGGGGGAGCTGTTTCGTTTGATTGAAGAAAAAAGAAATATCTTTCTGATTTCAGGTCATATTGGTAGTTGGGAGTTTCTACCTAAAATATACACAATGATTAGTAAAAACAGTATCACTGTTGTGGGTAAATCTTTGAGGAGTGAAAAGCTTAATAAAATTGTGGAAGCGCTAAGGTATTGTGAAAAAATAAATTATATCAATCATTTCAATGCTCTTATTAGTATTCAAAGGGCTTTTAAAAAAAACATGGCTGTTGGGGCGCTGTTGGATCAGGGTGGGCTGGAGAAAAATTCTTTTTTTGTTGAGTTTTTTGGTTTGAAGACTACATTTGTTTCAGGTATACCTATTTATGCTGTACGAAGTAATGCTGTAATAGTTATGGCATTTTTATTAAGACAAAAGGATAGGTGGAGGTTGGAGATATATCCAGCTCTTTTCCCAGATAAATCGTTATCTGAAATTGAAAGTGCAAAAAAGCTTGCTAAAAGTATTAATGAAGTCTATGAAGATGTAATAAAAAAATATCCAGAGCAATGGTTGGCTATGAATAAGAGGTTCAAAAGAGTACTGGAGAGTGAAGATGGGCAGGCCTGCAGTATTTATTGATAGAGATGGGACGATTAATGAGGAGGCTGGTTATATAAATCACATAAATAGTTTTAAAATTTTTGATTTTGTTCCCCAGTCACTAAGACTTTTAAACGAGATGGGTATCTATGCAATAGTTATTACCAATCAGGGTGGAATTGCAAGGGATTATTTTTCTGAGGAACTTGTGACTAGTTTACATACCTACCTAAAAGATAAGATGTTGGAAAAGGGTGCATTTATAGACGCTATTTATTATTGTCCCCACTATCCAAAAACAAAACATCCCATTTATGGCATAGATTGTGATTGTAGGAAACCCAAAGAGGGTTTAGTGAAGATGGCTCTTGCTGATTTTGATATCGACCAACGAAGTATGTTCGTTATAGGTGACAAATGGTCCGATCTTGAACTGGGGGAAAGGATAGGGGCAATTAAAATACTTGTAAAAACAGGTTATGGATTAGGTGAGCTTGAGAAATATCAAAACCATAATATTCAGCCTGATTTTGTTGAAGATAATCTTTTAATGGCTGTATTAAGGGTTTTACGACTTCTTTCTATTCATGAATAAAAAAATATTGCAAAAAAGGTTGTAAAGGTTTAATTTCAATATGTCTGCCCGGTGCAGAACTAACAACATAAGGATAATATTATGATCAAGAACGGCTCAAAAATTAAAATCTGTTACACAGCAAGAGGGCTTGATGGTGAGCTTTTGGATGCTACTCCAGTCAATGAGCCCATATCTTTTTTGATAGGTGGTGGTGAACTGCCTGAAGAGATTGAGAAAAACCTTATAGGTATGACAGTAGGTGAGAAGAAAAAAATCATAATGACACCAGATAAATTATTTGGTGAATGGTCTGAGGAAAATGTTTTGCTTATACCGAAAGAGCTTTTACCAGCTGAAGTGGGTGAGATTCAGCCATCGAAGTTTATTGATTTAAAAGATAACAATGGTAACATGTTTAGAGGGTTTGTGTTAGAGATCAATGAAAAAGGTTATGTGATAGATTTTAACCATCCTTTTGCTGGTAAAACTATTGAATACAACATTGAAATAGTGGCTGTAGAGCAGTAGTGAAAAGGATAGTGGTCAATATCAAACTAGATACAGACGCCATAATACCGGAGTATGCTACTACCGGCTCATCTGGAGTTGATGTTAGGTCTATCGAGTCTGGAGTTATAAATCCCAGTGAAATCAAGCTTGTTAAAACAGGGTTATTCCTTGAGATCCCTGAAGGTTATGAGGCTCAGATAAGACCCAGAAGTGGGCTTGCTTTGAAGCATGGAATAACTATTCTAAATTCACCGGGGACGATAGATTCAGACTATAGGGGTGAGGTTTGTTTGATATTGGCCAATTTTGGAAATGAGCCATTTGAGTACAAAAAAGGTGATAGGTTAGCACAGATGGTTTTTACAGAGGTGGTGAGAGTGGATTTTGAACTTATAGAAGATTTAAATAAAACAGAAAGAGGTATTGGAGGTTTTGGGCACAGTGGTACGAACTAAAAGATCTAAGGTGTTTGTTTATGGAACATTAAAGAAGGGGAAGCAGTTTAATTACCTTATGAAGGATGCTAAATTCTTAGGTAGAGCTGAAACTGTAGAAAAGTACGCTATGTACAAAGATAATATCCCCTATGTTGTAAAAGATGAGCAGGTTTCTACAATTAAAGGTGAGGTATATCTTGTAAATGAAAAGATACTTCATGAACTGGATAAATTTGAAGAACATCCAAACTATTATTACAGGGAATTGATAAAGGTGCGTTTGGATACAGGTAAGGAAATGGATGCATATATATATTTTTTCCCTGAGAAAAGAGGTGTATTGGTAGAAAATGGTGAGTATTAAGCTATTTTAGCTCTATATTTTTATAGTAGAGTTCTTCTACATAGATTTTCTCTTTGCTGTTGATCTGAATATCAGCAATTTTACTAAAAAGCTCCTTGGGGTCAATGTTTATTATCGGTATTGTGGAGTCAGTTAGATTAGGAGTGTTAAGAGGGGAAGGAGATATGAAGAATATAAATTGCTCTTTTGGGGTGTTTTTATCATAGCTTAATTTGAATTTGTCGGCGGAAGAGGGTACCTCGTGGATTACTCCGCTTTCAAAGAGGTTATTTAGTGAGTATTTGTTGGGAAAGATTAGGTATAATTTATTTTCCTTGTCTCGATAAAATATTCTTGAGTAGAAAGGTTTGGAACTTTTTATATAAAATTTGATTTCATTACCTAAAAAATACTTATCTCTGTTAGGGATGATGGTTACGTTCAGGGTATCATCTTTTATATTGTCTTTTGGTGTTGGAAAGATGGCTATTTTTGTGTTTACTTTGATACAACTGTTTATCTGGGCAGGTTCTATATCCCATTTGGATGATTTTGATATCAATTCAAATCTTGAGTTTTCAAAATTAAAAAAGTTTATTAGCTCTGGGCGTAGTTTTAAAATATTATTTATTGCATCATTCTTAGCATCTAATATTGCCTTGTATTCTGTCTCCTCGGGTTTTGATGTACTTGTCATACAAGAAATCCCTTTAGATTCTGTTATGAAAGAGACGCTTGCAAAGGATAGGCTTGTTGTCAAAAGTATCAAGACAAGGTATTTTAGCATAGGTTATTACTCCTTGTTTGCATTTTTAAGGGCTTCTACTATTAGGGTAGCTGATAATGCGTAATTATCGCTGCGATTGTATGTTTTAATAACATCAAAATTTTTGTATGTTATCCACAGTTCATAGGTGTTGTTGTCATAAGAGAATTTTTTTATGGAGGCGGTATTTTTTTTGGGGCTTGGGTAAGAGAGAGTTTTAATATCCAGAGAAAGTTTTTGATTTACAAAGTTTTCTAATGTTTTAACATGTTCTGGTCTTACTTTAGTTGCAATTAACTCGTTGAATTCCCAGCCATTACTCTTTAAGTAGTTGGCTATACTTGCAAAGGTATCTGGCCAATTGTTTAAAAGATCAATTTTACAGTCGTTATCGTAATCTACAGCGTAACTTAGAATACTTGAAGGCATGAATTGAGGTAGGCCGATTGCACCAGCATAAGAACCTTTTATGTTGTTGTTATCATATGTTTTATCTAATCTACGCAATATTATATAATGAATAAGTTCTTTTGTGAAAAAATTACTTCGGGGAGGGTACTCTTTTGCGAGGGTAAAAAGGGCATCACCAACATTGTGAACAGGTTTATATTTGCCGAAATTAGATTCTATGGCTACAAGGGCAACTATTATCTCTTTGTCCACCTTAAATTCGTTTTCTATTTTTCTTAATATGTCTAAATGCTCTTTCAAAAAAGCTTTAGCATCGTTTATCCTTTTTTCTGTCACGAAGATGTCTTTGTATTTACCCCATATAAGTGCTTCTTTGGGAGCCACTATCTTTTCAAGGGTTTTATTATCAATATTGAGAGAAGAGAGAATCTTTTTGCTAAAATCATAAGGTATATAGTATCTTTGTTCTATTATTTTGCTTAAATTATCGATATAGTTATTGGTAAGATTGTCATTTGCGATAGCTAGTACGGCAAAAATATGATATATTATGAAAAATATGAATATAATTTTCATCTATTTCACCACTTTTTTGATACATTATAGGGAAGAAAATAAAAAAAGCAACATTTTTCGATAGTTTTATACAGTATTTGGATGATGTTTTTTTATTTTTGGTTATTTAGTAAACAAGGGGTACCAGTAAGAAAATTTTTGTTGACATTTTTTTTAAATATGGTATATGTTCAGTCCGCAGTTGATGATCCCCGATAGCTCAATCGGCAGAGCGGGTGGCTGTTAACCACTAGGTTGGCGGTTCGAGTCCGTCTCGGGGAGTTT